>NZ_JANXWG010000148.1 GCF_025351285.1 Novosphingobium sp. | reverse complement strand
GATCGCGCGCGCCGCATCGCGCTGGATGCAGACTTCAAAGGCCCGGTGGTGGCGCTTGTCTGGCCTTCGCAGCAGGGCGTGTTCAAGTTCGCGGCGGACGAAACCAACAATGAATGGACCCGCGCCTATGCGGTGGAGGTGTTGCGCAAGCTGGCCGGTGCGGGGCTCGATCTGGTGCTGGTGTCGCACAGCATGGGCAATCGCATCACCGCCGATGCGCTCGGGCAACTGAACGAGCGCGATCCCGCGCTTGCCCGCCGGGTGCGCACGGTGGTGCTGGCGTCGCCCGATCTCGATGGCGGCACGTTCGATCGCGATGCAGCGCGGATCTTCGCAGCCCCGGAGCGGACGGTAACGATCTACGCCTCCAGCCGCGACACTGCGCTGGCAACGTCATCGCGGCTGCACGGCTATCGCCGCGTGGGCGATCTCGGTTGCAAATTCGCACGGCTCGGCCGACCGCTAAGCAAGACCGACGTATGCTATCCGCGCATCGAAGGCGCCGGCGAGGTCCGGGTAATCGATACCAGCGCGGTCAGCGACAGCCCGTTCGGCCATTCCGATTTCATCGCCAGCCCGGCGGCAAGCGCGGACTTGTGCCGCGTCATCAACGGCCACGCCGACACCAGACAGGGCCGCACGGTGATTCCCGGTTACACCAACGTGTTCGCGCTCGACCCCAGCGCCGCTGTGCGCAGCGATTGCCCCGATGCCGATCCCCCGCCGCCGCCAAAGCCGAAGAAGGCGCGCAAAACGGTGCGTTGATCGGCATGACGCTGCATCCGGCCTTGATCTGCGCCGAATGACCGCCAACTAGGCACCATGACCCCAACCCGCTTGTTCGACCGCGCCGTGATCCGCTTGTCCCCGCTCGATAAAGGCGAGGACGTGGCTGCATTCCTGCAAGGGCTGGTCACGCAAGACATAGCCGTCGCACTTCCGGCATGGGCCGCGCTGCTGACGCCGCAGGGCAAATGCCTGTTCGATTTTCTGGTGTGGCCGGCCGAGAACGGCTTGCTGATCGACTGCGAGGCCGAAGCCGCGCCGCAATTGGCCAAGCGGCTTTCGCTTTACAGGCTTCGTCGCAAGATCGCGATCCAGGTCGATGAAAACATTGGCGTTAATTGGTCGACTGAGTCTGCTGCGGGCAGCGTTCCAGACCCTCGACTGAGCAAACTCGGCTGGCGCTGGCTTGCGCCCGTTGCAGCCGAAGATGCCCCCGCCGATCCCGCGTGGCGCGCGCATCGCCTGGCGCTGGGCGTGACCGAAGGCGCCGCCGAACTGGCCAGCGACCAGACGCTGTGGCTCGAATGCAATGCCGCTGAACTGAACGGCGTGTCGTTCACCAAGGGCTGCTATGTCGGCCAGGAAAACACCGCGCGGATGAACTGGCGGCAAAAGGTCAATCGGCGGTTGGTGGTGGTGCCGCTGGCGCAATCAGATCCGGCGCGGCAACGCGCGGCCTATGCCGAACTCGGCCTTGCGGTCGATCACCGGCGGGTCGAGGACATCGCACCCGACCTTGCGCCCGACTGGATGAAGCTGGCGCTGCTGCCAGCCGCTTAGCCTTGGGCAGCCGGGGGGAATATCCCCGCCTTGGCCGCGCTTTCGATCAGCAGCGCTTCGGCCACGTCGCGCGCCGCGGTGCGCGGCAGTTCGAGCGATTGCGTCAGCGGCCCGCCCAGCAGGGCATCTCCCAAGGCCAGGTGAACCAGCGCCAGCGTGGTGCGACGCTGGTCTTCCGAATTGAAATCGTTCAATTCGACCACGAGGTTGTGGATCGCATCGATGATTGGATCGAGCGCGTCTTCGTTGCCCGACAACAGCATCCACGACGCCAGCGCGCCGGCACCTTCGCGATCGAACGCATCGAACGTCAGGTCGACAACGTCGCGCGGCTGACCCATCCCCGCGCGCGCGGCGTGGACCGCTTCGGCGATCGTGGCACAGACCGTGCCGGCAAGATGGCTGGCGAGCGCCTTCTGCAACCCCGATGCAGAGCCGAAGTGGTGCAGCAGGTTGGCATGCGTGCGCCCGATCCGCCCCGCCACCGCCTTCAGCGTAACGGCTTGCGGGCCGGCCTCGATCAGCAGGCTGCGCGCGGCTTCGAGCGCGGCATCGCGGCTAGCTTCGGGCGACAGACGCTTCTTTATTGACATAGATGTAAGTTGTTCTACGTTGCTGCTCATGACACCACAAATCCTTGCATCCGACGGCCTAGACCGCGCTACGCTTGACGACAAGTCATCCGCCACGCTGGTTCGCAACTCATCGCAGGGCCGTGCCACAAGGACGCCCACTCCGGCGGACCTGGAAATCACCGTGCGCGATCGCCGCTTCGGGCGCGACCGCAAGCCCGGCCGCTGGTGGCTGAACAACGATCCGGTCGCCACCGCCTGGCACAACGCGCTGTCCGCCACCTTCCCGCGCGGCGAGGCGTTCTTTATCGAAGCGGTGAAGGCGCACCGCGACGGCGCGCCGCCCCGCCTCGAGGCCGAGATCCGCGCTTTCGTCCGCCAGGAAATCAACCACACCCGCGAACACGTCGTGTTCAACAAGGCCGCAGTCGATGCCGGCTACGACCTCGCCCGGATCGACAAACGGGTCGAGGACATGCTAGCACTGACCAAGGGCCGTCCGCCGATCGTCAACCTGGCTGCAACGATGGCGCTGGAACACTATACCGCGATGATTGCGCACGAATTCCTCGCCAACCCCGCGCACTTCGCCGGCGCCGAGCCTGAAACCGCAGCGATGTGGCGCTGGCACGCGACCGAGGAAATCGAACACAAGGGCGTGGCCTACGATACCTGGCTCCACGCGACAAAGGACTGGAGCCGGTGGCAACGCTGGAAGGTCAAGTCGCTGCTGATGGCGATCGTGACGAAGAATTTCATTGGCCGCCGGGTCGACGATACGCTCGATCTGCTCGCGCAGGATGGGCTTACCGGCGCCAGGTGGAAGTGGAAGCTTGCCGCCTATCTGCTGTGGCAGCCGGGCATGCTGCGCCGCATTTTTCCGGCCTGGCTGGCCTACTTCGCCCCGGGCTTTCACCCGTGGAACCACGATGACCGGGTGCTGATCGGCAAGCACGGCAGCGAATTCGCCGCCGCCGTTCAGGGCTGACTTGGCGGGACTTCAGGCGGCTTGACGCCGCATCGGTCGCGCGACTTTGTCGCTTTGGCCGCCGGTTCCGTCGGAATTGTCGCAATCGGCGATCGGCAGGCTGACGGCATGAGTCGCCGCCAGCGCCGGCCGTTCGCGCGCCACCGAACTGCGCAGCGCGATCTGCCCGGTCGGGCGGAAGCCGATCTTGGCCAGCACGCGCGCGGACGCTGGGTTATCGACGAAATGGTGCGCCGCGATCTGCTTGTGGCCCAGGGTGCCGGCCAGCCGCAGCAGAGCGCGCGCAGCCTCGGTCGCGTAGCCCTTGTTCCAATGCGGCTGCGCGATCCAGTAGCCGAGTTCGACTCGCTCCTCGCTATTCTGCAACCCGACCCCGCCGATGAGTTGCGCACCGCGCGCACCGGGCAGCGTGACCACGAAATGCGGCGTGCGCGGGTCTTGCGGCAGAGCAGCAAAGACCTTCGCGTCTTCGGCGCGATAGGGCCAGGGCACTTGCGCAAGGTTGCGCACGATCGCCTCGGCGCCGATCTGGTGCTGGATTTCCTGCCAGTCCTCGGGCCAGCCTGGCCTCAGGAACAGCCTTTCGCTGCGAATGAACATTGGTAATTCCTCTCGTCCGCGCCGTCCGCCGTTTTCCCGGGCTTGCCCTAGGCTACAGCGATTACAGGCATGTTTCGGTTCCGGTGCCCGATCCTGAATTTGGACCGGCGCATCGTTCAGCCAATCACACTTCCAGCTTGCTGGAAGTCTTCGACAACGAGAGAGAGCACGAAAAAAGGGAGACGGGCCGGGGCCCTCTCCCTCGAACGGCCGGTCCAGAAGACCGGCGGGGCCATCCCGTTCAGGATGGCCTTGGTGTGACCATCCGCTATTCGGCGGCTTGCGCCATCATTTCCATCGAAGGCGCATCGACCGATACGTACTTTCGGCCGAGCTTGCCGCCGTGAAAGCGAACGCGGCCTTCGCCGAGCGCGAACAGCGTGTGGTCCTTGCCGATGCCGACGTTGACGCCAGGGTAAACGCGCGTGCCACGCTGGCGGATGATGATGTTGCCACCGATCACCGATTCGCCGCCGAACTTCTTGACGCCAAGGCGACGGCCGGCCGAATCACGACCGTTGCGCGACGAACCGCCTGCTTTCTTATGTGCCATGGTATTTGACTCCGGATTCTATTCGAAACGCTTATGCAGCGGCTTCGGCAGCGGGGGCATCAGCGGTTTCGGCCTTGGCCTTCTTCACTGGCTTCTGGTTGGCATCGCCAACCGAAAGGATGCGCAACAGGGTAAGCTGCTGGCGATGCCCATTCTTGCGGCGATAGTTGTGACGGCGACGCTTCTTGAAGACGATCACCTTTTCCGACTTCGTCTGCGCGATGATCTCGGCCGAAACGACGACCTTGGCCACATCGGCCAAGTCTCCGCCTTCGCCTGCCATCAGGATTTCGCCCAATGTGATCGTCTCACCAGCTTCACCAGCCAGCTTTTCGACTGCGATCTTGTCTCCGGCGGCGACCCGATATTGCTTGCCGCCCGTGCGCACGATTGCGAACATGATTATAAACTATCCGTTGCCCAAGGCCCTGCCAGCTTACAACCTGAATCTTGACGATCCGAATCATCCACTGCGGGGCAATACGCCACCGTCCGCGGGTGTGCGGGCCGGCAAAGAGTGGCGCGGATAGGCGAACATGGCCGATCTGTCAACGCCGCGCGGCAGCGATATGTAACGCCGCCTGGCAGGATTTTGTCCGGCGCCAGCAAGGCGCTGGCACGCACGGCCGGTCCTGCTATGGCAGGCAGATGATCCGCCATTCCGCAACCGTTCCGCTGCTGGCCGGGCTTGTCCTGCTCTCGGCCTGCGCCAGTGTCGATTCGTATCCCTCGCTCGCGCGGCGGCCGGCCGAGCGTGCTTATGGAACGGCATCGGTGGCGACACCCGTCGTAACGGCCACGCCCGCGCCCTCGGTCGAACCTCACAGTCCGCTCGCCGTGCGGATTGCCGCTGCCAGGCAAGCCGCCGCGCTCGCGCACGAACGCTTCGGCAAAGGCCAGCCCGCGGCCGAGCGCCTGACCGCCGGTTCACCCGCGCCACAAAGCGATGGCTGGTCGCTGGCGCAAGTCGCGGTGTCCGAGCTGATAGCCGCGCGCGCGCAGACATCGGGCGCGCTGGCCGATCTCGATCACATGCTGGTCGAAACCGCACAGGTTGATCCCGCCGCCCCCGCACTCGATACGATCGGCGCCGCGCGGAGCGAGGTCAGTGCGCTGGTAAGCGAGGAAGACGCTGCCGTCGCCCGCATCGCAGGCCGCCTCAAGACCTGAATTCAGCCCCAGCGCGCCAGATCGGCATGATCCGATTCGCGCGGTTCGATCCAGCGCCAGCCGGCATGCGTACGCTCCCGCTTCCAGAACCACGCGCGGCTTTTCAGATGGTCCATCGCGAAATCGGCAGCGGCGAAAGCATCTCGCCGGTGCCGCGCGGCCGCGGCGACGAGGACGATCGGATCGCCCGGCCCCATGCGCCCGCTGCGGTGCACGATCAGCTTGCCATCGAGCATCCAGCGATCGACTGCCGAGTCGGCCAGATCGCGCATCCCCGGCAGCGTCAGCGGCGCGTAATGGGTGAGTTCGAGTTCGAGCACGGCTTGCGCCCCAGCTTCGGCGCGGACTTGCCCCAGAAAGCTGACAACGCCGCCGGCTTGCGAATGTGATTGCGTGAATGCGGCCAGTTCGCGCGCCGGATCGAAGGCGCTATCGAGCAGGCGGACGTCGGTCGCCAAGTCTAGCCTCCGCTGACGTTAATTGTCATGTCAGCCTCCGCCGACGTTAATTGTCATGTCAGCCTCCGCTGACTGGCGGCAGGAACGCCAGTTCATCGCCCGCAACCAGCACGATCCCGCCGCGTTCGCCCAGCAGCGCGCCGTTCAACGCCAGCCGCACGCGTTCGTCGAGCAGGTCGATCGCCAACGATGGATCGAGTGTGGTGAGCACGGCTTCGAGGGGGCCGGGCGTGACATCGCGCTCGGAGGCTCCCGCGCGGTCGGCCAGCCGCCCGAGGAATACCAGTTTGGCGGTCTCGCCCGGCATCAGCCGCCGGTCATCGACATGTGCCGCGCCAGCGCGGGCGCGGCGCCGGGGGCGTTGATTTCGAAGTGGTGGCGTTCGGGCTTTTCACCCATCGCGCGCGCGAATGCGGTTTCGAGCGCGGCTTCGGGCGCGTCCGAACGCAAGGCGGCGCGCAAGTCCACCTGCCCCTCGCCGCCCAGACACATGAACAATTGCCCGGTGGCGGTCACGCGTACACGGTTGCAGCCGGCACAGAAGTTGCTGGTGAGCGGGGTGATGAAGCCCAGCCGTCCGCCGGTTTCGGCGATGTCGACATAACGTGCCGGGCCGCCAGAGCGCGCATCGCTGTCGGTCAAGGTCCAGCGCGCTTCCAGGTCGCGGCGCACTGCGTCTAGCGGCAGGTAGTGATCGAAGCGGTCGCCCTCGACTTCGCCCAGCGGCATCACCTCGATCAGCGTCATCGCGTGGCCGTGCCCGTGCGCCCATTCGACCAGCGCGGGGATCTCGGCCTCGTTCAGCCCCTTCAGCGCTACGGCATTGATCTTGACCTTGAGCCCCGCCGCGCGCGCCGCGGCGATGCCTTCCAGCACCTGGGGCAGACTGTCGCGCCGGGTCAGCTTGGCGAACAACGCTCGGTCGAGCGTGTCGAGCGAGACGTTGACCCGCTCCACCCCCGCCGCGCGCAAGTCATCGGCAAATTCCGCCAACCGCGTGCCGTTGGTGGTGAGCGTCAGTTCTTCTAACCCGCTCCCGATTTCGCGCCCAAGCGCCCGCACCAGCTCCATCATATCGCGCCGCACCAGCGGTTCGCCGCCGGTCAGCCGGATCTTGGTGACGCCGCGCGCGATGAACGCCAGCGCGACCTTGTGCAATTCTTCCAGCGTCAGCACTTCGGCGCGCGGCAGGAAGGTCATCCGTTCGGGCATGCAATAGGCGCAGCGCAAGTCGCAGCGGTCGGTCACCGACAGGCGCAGATAAGTGATCCTGCGGGCGAATCGGTCGATCAGCGGAAGGGGCGCGGCGCTGCTCATGGGGTCATGTACAGGAAATCGCGCGGATATGCTTCAAGGCTGGCGCCGCCATCGACGAACAGCGTTTGCCCGGTCACGGATTGCGCACGCGCCAGATGGACGACGCTGCCGGCGATGTCTTCGGGTGTCGGCAGGCGACGCAGCGGCAGTACGGCGGCCAGCCCCTGCCAATGCGCATCGGCGTAATCGGGCGTCGGCAGAACCGGACCTGGCGCCACCGCGTTGACCCGCACCTGCGGCGCCAGCGCGCGTGCCAGCGTCCGCACCGAGGCATGGAGCGCCTGCTTCGACAGCGTGTACGAGACCTGGTCGGGCACCGGATTGGCAACGCGCTGGTCCAGCACCTGGACGATTGCGCCATGACGATCACCCAACTGCGCGACCAGCCCTTTGGCAAGCATCAGCGGCGCGGTGAAATTGATCGCCATGTGCGCCTCGAGCGCCGCCACGGTCAGCGTGGCGAACGTATCCTCGCGGAACAGTGAGGCGTTGTTGACCAGCAGCACTGCCGGGCGGTCGGCAAGCTGTGCCACTTGGGCGGGCAGCGCTTCGGCGCGAGCGGGATCGGCCAGGTCGCAGGCCACGCGGTGAACGGTTGCGCCGGCAGCTTCCAGTTCGCCAGCCAGGGCATCGTCGAACGTAGCCGCATGGTGCGCGTGGAGTGCCAGGTCCCAGCCATCGGCCGCCAGCGCCCGTGCGATCGCCGCACCCACTCGCCGCCAACCGCCGGTGACGATCGCCAGCGGGCGCATGGCCTGCGGGTTGTTCGTCCGCGCCATTCGCGACGCCCCAGGCGCAGTCATCCGCACCGTTCGCGACGGAGCGTCATGCCGATCTGCTCGCCGTCGAGGCTGATCGCCAGCTTCACGATCTTGACCATGACCGCCAAGATCCGTGCGTCCTGCACGAACAGCGTTTCGATCACGTGATCCGCCACCGATTCGATCAGTTTGAAATGCACGCCCTGCGGCAGGCCTTCGGTGGCCGCGAACTTGAGGTCCATGTAGTTCTTGCTCTCCGAGAGCGGGCTCTCGGGCGTATAGCGCAACTGCGGTCGCAGTTCGGCGATGATCGAAATGCGCAGCGGCTGCGGCCGGCCGGTTTCTTCCGAATAGATGCCGGTAAGAACCTGGCTTTCGATATCGGCGACTTCGAGGATCAGGCTATCGGCCATGCGTGTCCCTTGGCGGCGCCCTTTTGCGGACCGGCGGATAAGGTTCGCGCCACTGGCACTTACGCGCGCGGCTGTCCAGTGCAGCGCGATTCGGGCAACGGGATTCGGGCAACGCCGACTTTGGCGCGCCTTGCCGAAATCTAAAGCTAGCCTTCACGTTTTCACCGTACGACGCGAACAAAGGGCCTTAACACTTAGCGAGTGATCGCCATGTCAGACCGTGAGGACGGCCGCCACCAGCACCGGCTGGCCGTCAGTATTCCCACCAAGTGCATCGGCAAGGTCGACAAGCTGCCGGCGACGATCGACGACTTGTCGTGCAACGGCTGCCGCATCGGCAACCACGTGCGCAAGCTGACGGTGGGTTCGCGGTTGACGCTCAAGTTCGAGGGGCTGGAGCCAATCGCCGGGTGGATCAAGTGGTCCGACCGCGATCACGCCGGAATGGAGTTCGAGACGCCCTTGCACCCGTTCGTGTTCGAGCGGCTGTCGCGGATGCACGCCGCCCCTTGACCGTCAGTCGTTGCGCCACCGCGCGAAAATGGCGGTAGGCAACAGGCGGCCATCCTTGCCTTGGCCATCGCCTTCCTCGCGGATCGCCAGATCGCCATGCTCGATCGTACCTGGCAGATCGGCCAGCGCTTCGGCGAGCAGCCCGGCGATCGCCAGCGACGACATCCGTACGGCATAGACCGTCAGGAACAGGAAGCGGCTGTCACCATCGAGCAATTTCGCGCAATCGGCGACCAGACCGGGCAAGTGCTCCTCCAGCCGCCACACTTCGCCTTCTGGCCCGCGCCCGAACTTGGGCGGATCGAGGATGATCCCGTCATAACGCCGTTCGCGCCGCACTTCGCGGGCCGCGAACTTGCCGGCATCGTCGACGATCCAGCGCACCGGGCGCGTATCCATGCCCGACAGCGCGGCATTTGCGCGCGCCTGCGCGACCGACTTCTTGGATGCATCGACGTGCGTGACCGGGCCGTAGTCCGACAGCGCCAGCGTGCCGACGCCGGTGTAACCGAACAAGTTGAGCGTTTGCGCGTCGCTGCGGCCTCCGGCTGGCGCGCCTCCGCGCGCGGCGATCTGCTCGCCCATCCAGTCCCACACCGGCGCCATGTCGGGGAAGAAGCCCAGGTGGCGGAACGGGGTGCACTGCGCGGTGAACTTTACGTCGTTCCAGCTTAGCGGCCAGCCGTCTCGCGGCACCTCGCCATCGAACACCCACCTGCCGCCGCCGTCCTCGTCCGAGCCGGGCACGAATTCACCATCGGCTTGCCAGTGATCCAGCCGCGGCGTCCACAGCGCCTGCGCATCGGGGCGAATGAAGCGGTACGGGCCATAGCGCTCGAGCTTGCGCCCGTAGCCGCTGTCGACCAGTCCGAAATCGGCCCACGGTTCGCCGATCAGCAACTTGGGCGAAAGATCGAGCGTGGCCACTTCAGCCGGCGGCGTTTCTGGGGGTCGCGCGTTCGGCGATCCACGCCGCCACCCCCGCATAATCACCGGGCAGGTGCGTGAAGCGTTCCTCGCGCTCGAACAAGTCGCCCACGCGAGCCGGCAGAGCCACGCGGAACCCGGTGGCACGTTCGACCGCGTCGCTGAACTTGGCCGGATGCGCGGTGGCAAGCGTGACCACGGGTACGTCGGCGGGCAAGCCTTCTGCCGCCCGCGCGGCGTGCAAACCGATTGCGGTGTGCGGATCGAGCACTTGCCCACACTTTTCGTAAGCCCAGCGCATCGCCTGCGCCATGTCGCTGGGATCGGCGCGCGCCGAGGTGAACAAGCCCGAAATGCGCGTCCGTTGCGCATTGGTGAGTTGCATCGCCTTGCTCGCCTCGAACCCGCGCATCTGTTCGGCCAGCGCCGCACCATCGCGGCCGCCCGCATCGAACAGCAGCCGTTCGAAGTTCGACGAGACCTGGATATCCATCGACGGCGCCGACGTGGGCGTGACGACCCCACACGAATAATCACCACTGGCAATCGCGCGTGCAACGATGTCGTTGATATTGGTCGCCACGATCAGCCGTTCGATCGGCAAGCCCATTTGCGACGCGACATAGCCCGCGAACACATCGCCGAAGTTGCCGGTCGGCACCGAGAACGCGACTTTGCGCTGCGGCGCACCAAGCTGGAGCGCAGCGGCGAAATAATAGACCACTTGCGCCATCAACCGCGCCCAATTGATCGAATTGACCGCCGAAATCGCGAACCGACCGGTCATCGCGCTGTCATTGAACATCCGCTTCACCGTGGCCTGCGCATCGTCGAAGCTGCCATCGATGGCGATATTGTGGACGTTGGGCGCCAAAACCGTGGTCATCTGCCGGCGCTGCACATCCGAGACACGGCCGGCCGGGTGAAGCATGAAAATGTCGATCTTCGACCGCCCCGCCACCGCATCGATCGCCGCCGATCCGGTATCGCCGCTGGTGGCGCCGACGATGGTGATATGATCATCGCTTCTGCTCAGGAACTCCTCGAACAGCAGCCCGAGCAATTGCAGCGCCACGTCCTTGAACGCTAGCGTGGGCCCGTGGAACAGTTCGAGCACCCATTGTCGCTGGTCGAGCTGGACCAGCGGGGTCACGCCGACATGCGCGAACCGGCCATAAGCCGCTACGCACAGTTCGCGCAGGCGTTCGGGCGTCAGGCTGTCGCCCACGAACGGTTGCATCACCCGCGCGGCCAGTTCCGCATAAGGCAGCCCGGCCATCGCCGCGATCTCGGCCTCGCTGAATCGCGGCCACGCGCGCGGCACGTACAGCCCCCCGTCCGAAGCCAGCCCGGCAAGCGTGGCGCCCATGAAATCGAGCGCGGGCGCAGACCCGCGGGTGCTGATATATTCCATGGATCGCGCGGTTAGCGGTGCGCCGGGCCGCGGGCAAGCCGCTTGCGCAGCGCCAACGTATAGATCACCAGAGCGGTCCCCGCGAACAGGAACCACTGCATCGCATAAGCGAAGTGGTTGTTGGGGATCGAACCGGGATCGGGCGGGGCATTTGGCGAAAGACCGGCAAGCGGGGTCTCGGGCACCAGCATGAGTTCGGTAGCGTGCCCTTCGAACCACCGGACGAGCGCGATCCGGTGATCGGGCGCCTGCCACACGGTTCCGCGCACGGTCGCACCATTCCAGACAGGGCGTGCATGCGGATCGGGCGATGTGCCGATTTGAATTTTCGCGCCGTTGGCGCAGGTTGCGACGAAGCGACTTCCCGACCTGCCCGCTCCTTCGGTGGCAATCGACAGCGGAGCGGCACAGTCAATCCGCCCGCGGCGCAGCAGAAGCGACTGATCGGTGCTGTGCGGCGGAAGGATCATTTCAGGTAGCGAAGGATTGGCCGCGATCCGCGTAAGCAGCGCGTCTTTCGATTGCAGCCTGTAAAGCTGCCAGAACCCCAACCAGATCATCAACAGCACCGCGATTCCAACGACCAGCGTCGGTATGATCGGCAGCCGCGCGCGCAAACCGGTCACTTCTTGACCTGACCCTCGCCCGCGTTCCGGCGGTATTCCGAGATCAGCAGCCACGCCTTGCAGCCGCGCAAGCCCCCGACCACCAGCAGCGCGGTCAACGGAATCCACAACAGTGCATGCACCCATATCGGCGGCTGGAATGCCGAATCGACCACTAGCGCCAGGATCACGATCACCGCGCCGATGATCAGCGTCAGGAATGCCGCCGGACCATCGCCAACGTTGAAGTGCAAAAAATCCAGCCCGCACGCCCGGCACTTGGGCGCAAAATTGATCACGCCATCGAACAATGTACGCGCGCCGCACTTTGGGCATGAACCGGAAAGGGCAGCCAAGGCCCAAGTCTGTTGAGACTCTCCCGGCTGCCCTTCGGTGTCACTCGGCAAATTGGCCATCAAGTCTGGCCGTTCGCTGTGTCAGTCAATCGCGTAGCCCCAGCCGCCCCAGACGTAGATCGCCATGAACAGGAACAGCCACACCACGTCGACGAAGTGCCAGTACCAGGCCGCAGCTTCGAAACCGAAGTGCTGGCGCGGGGTGAAATCGCCGTTGTATGTGCGCTTGAGGCACACGATCAGGAAGATCGTGCCGATGACCACGTGGAAGCCGTGGAACCCGGTCGCCATGTAGAACGCCGAGCCGTACGTGTTCTTCCCGAAGGCGAACGGCGCGTGCGCATATTCGTAAGCCTGAAGCGAAGTAAAGGTCAGCCCGAGCAGGATCGTGGCCCAGAGGCCTTTCTTGAGCCCGTCGCGATCGTTGTGGATCAGCGAATGATGCGCCCAGGTCACGGTGCAGCCCGAACACAGCAGGATCAGCGTGTTGATCAGCGGAAGATCGAACGGATCGAGCACAGCCTCGATCGCCTTGGGCGGCCATTGCCCGCCGACGACTTCGGTCAGCGCGTTGGGAAACAGCGAGAAATCGAAGAATGCCCAGAACCAGCCGACGAAGAACATCACTTCCGAAGCGATGAACAGGATCATGCCATAACGCAGGTGCAACTGCACCACCGGAGTATGATCGCCGGCCTTGGCTTCGGCCACGACCTTGGTCCACCACGAGAACATCGTGGTCAAGATCCCTGCCAGGCCGAGCGCCAGCACGAACTTGCCCATCGGCAGCTTGTGCATGAACAGCACCAGTCCGGTGGTCATCGTCAGCGCCGAAACCGATCCGGCAAGCGGCCAGATGTCGGGCGGAAGGATGTGGTAATCGTGGTTCTTGGTGCCGGCCATGGTCTGTCCGATTCCCCTGGATGAAACTGCACCCGGCCTATGCGCCGAGCCCCTATGTCCTGCCCTTATCGCTGCTTCGCCAAACGGTCCAGAGGCTTTGGCGTGGAGCCGGCGCCTATCGACGGATCATCGGCCACCTGGTTGAAAGTGTACGACAGCGTGATCTGTTCGGTGCCCTTGTTGTCCTTGTCGTCCAGGATCGCGGGATCGACGTAGTAGATCACCGGCATGTGCACTTCCTGGCCGGGCATCAGCCGCTGCTGGGTGAAGCAGAAACACTGGATTTTGTTGAAAAAGCGCGCCGCCGAATCGGGCTGTATGTTGAACGTCGCAGTGCCGGTGATCGGACGCGCGGTCAGGTTCTTGGCGTAAAAAGTCGCCATCTGGCGCTGACCCAGTTTCACGGTTTGCGTGATCTGGTCAGGCCGGAAGTTCCACGCCATGTTCGTTGCCACGTTGGCATCGAAGCGGACCGACATCGTTGCGCCTGTGCCGCGAACGCCGGCGGCCTGCGCCTCGCTCACCCGGCGTGGCGTGCCACCATAACCGGTTGCCTCGCAGAAGATGCGATACAACGGCACTGCCGCATAGCCGAGGCCGAGCATCAGCAGCGCAAAGGCTCCCGCCATGATTGCCACGCGGCGATTGCGCACATCCTGCGGTGCCGGACGACTGGCCATCGTGTCAGTTCTTCGCTGGCTGCGTGGAACTGGCGGCACGGGCCTGTTTGTCTTCCTGCAACTGCTTGGCGTGGCTGCCGATCTTCACGATCGTGATCGCAAAGAACAGCGCCGCCAGCGCCACCAGCACCAGCCCAAGCGCACGATTGCGGCTGCGTTGGCGCGCGCGGAGTGCCGAAGTTTCGGAGTCGATCTGGGTCATGGTTGAAGTCCTTGCAGGCTGGCCGCGTGGTCCGCCACCAGCATCGCGAACAATGCGAAAAGATAGATGATCGAAAACTTGAATAACCGCTTTTCGGGCCGCATAGTGCCATCGGGAGCCCGCTGCAAACCGACCGCCGCGGCCAGCACCAGAAACGCCAACCCCAACACGGTCGCCGAAATTCCGTAGACCAGCCCCGCCGTGCCGATCAACGATGGCAGCAACGCCAGCGGAAACAGCAATGCCGCATAGACCAGGATCTGCGTGCGCGTCGACCGTTCGCCCGCCACCACCGGCATCATCGGAATGCCAACTCTGGCGTAATCGATCTGCACGAACAGCGCGAGTGCCCAGAAGTGCGGCGGGGTCCAGAAAAAGATGATCAGGAACAGCAGGATCGGCATCAGGCCGGCCGGATCGAGCCCGACATGCCCCGTTACCGCCACCCAGCCGATCACCGGCGGGAACGCACCCGCGCCGCCGCCGATCACGATGTTCTGCGGTGTGCGCGGCTTGAGCCAGACCGTATAGATCCACGCGTAATAGAAGATCGAACCCGCCAGGATCGCCGCCGGCAACAGCCCGATCGCCAGCCCCATCACCACGACCGATCCGGCCGACAGCGCGACGCCGAAATCCCGCGCGCTGGTTGGCTTCATCCGCCCCGACGGCAAAGGCCGCTTGGCGGTGCGCTTCATCCCCGCATCGATTTCGGCTTCCCACCACATGTTGAGCGCGGCCGATCCGCCCGCACCCACCGCGATGCACAGGATCGCGACGAAGCCCAGCAGCGGATGGATGCTGCCCGGCGCCGCGAGCAACCCGCACAGCCCGGTGAAGATCACCAGCGAC
>NZ_JANXWG010000147.1 GCF_025351285.1 Novosphingobium sp. | reverse complement strand
ATCGCCGCAGCCCGCGCGATGGACGTGCCCGCGCGCTATGTCAGCGGCTACCTGATGATGGAAGGCCGCACGGTCCAGGACGCCGGCCACGCCTGGGCCGAAGCTTATGTCGAGCGGCTAGGCTGGGTCGGCTTCGACATTCCCAACGAAGTCTGCCCCGATGAGCGCTATGTGCGCGTCGCCACCGGCGCCGACACCCGCGAAGCTGCGCCCGTCACCGGCATCCATTACGGCGGCGCTGAAGAATCCTTGAACGTGGAGCTTGCAGTCACCTCGCAGCGTATGGAACAATAGCGCGTCACGCCAACAGGCGGATGGTTCCGGCGCGAGTCGCACGCCGCAGTCACGGGCATGAACCGTGCGGGGGAGAATGCGATGACGTATTGCGTTGGCATGTTGATGGATCGCGGGCTGGTGCTGATGAGCGACACCCGCACCAATTCGGGCGTCGACAATATCTCGGTGTTCAAGAAGATGCACTGCTGGTCGGTGCCGGGGGAACGCATCATCGGCATCATGACCGCGGGCAACCTGGCCACCACGCAGCGGGTGGTGTCGCTGCTCGAGGAACGCCAGAAGGCCAAGCCCGATCGCCATCCCACGCTGCTCGAAGCGCCAACGATGTTCCAGGTGGCCGAACAAGTCGGTATCCTGCTGCGCGACACGATCGAACTGCGCCCCGATGGCGGCACCAGCCGGGTCAATTTCGGCGCGACGATCATCGTTGCGGGCCAGATCAAGGGCGGCGATCCGCGCGTCTTCATGGTCTATCCCGAAGGCAATTTCATCGAAGCGACGGTCGACACCCCGTTCTTCCAGATCGGCGAGGCCAAGTACGGCCGCCCGATCCTGGTGCGCGGCTACGATGCGGCGATGAGCTTCGAGGAAGCGATCAAGCTGTTGATGGTCTCGTTCGATTCGACCATCGCCGCCAACCTTTCGGTCGGGCTGCCGCTCGATCTGCTGGTGATGGAAAAGGACAACTACGAACCACTGCACGAACGGCGCGTGCTGGCATCGGATCCGTATTACCAGGCGATCTCGCAGACTTGGGGCGAAGCGATGCGCGATGCGTTGGAATCGCTGCCGCCTTATTCGCTGGATGGAAACCCCAACGGCTAGTCTTGCTGCCAGCGCTTGGTCCGAAAAGCTTTCATCCGTAACTTTACCGTCGGTAAAACGCTAAGCGCTAAAACCGGCTGGTCAAGCGGAGCGGTCGGGTCTAGCGGGTGTCGCCGCGCTGATGATGAACCGGCGCTGCAATCGAATGAACTTTCCAGTCCAATTCGGACCGCGCACAATCAAGCGTTGCGGCCATTCGAGCGTATTAGCCACCAATTAACCATCGGTTTCGGGTCCAATCGGGCTGGTCTAGTGCAGCGTCCACAGCGCTTACTCTGTTCATGACCGAACGCACCATCCTCCACATCCTTGACACTGACTCGGCTCGCCGCGCACGGCTTGCCCGCTTGGCCTTCACCGCCGGGTACCACGCGGAAATCTATGGCGGGCTCGATGAATTGCTGCATCACGCGCCGTCGGGTGGAATCGTTCTGGCGCATGATGATCCGGGTAGCGATATCGTCGCGCAGATCCTTGGGGGCCTTGCGGATCGCGGCAGTTGGTTGCCCGTGGTCGCCCTGTCCGAAACGCCTGAAACAACCGGCGTGGTCGCCGCGGTCAAGGCCGGCGCGCTCGATTACCTGGCGTTGCCGCTCGATGTGGGGCCGCTGTGCGAAGCGGTCGATCGGGTGGTGATCGAAGCCAACGGCCACCGCCAGCAGCGCGCCCGCGCCGCCGATGCCCGCCAGCGGATCTCGCGGCTCTCGATGCGCGAACGCGAAGTGCTCGATCGGCTGGCCGCCGGGTGCAGCAACAAGGCGATCGCGCGCGAACTTGAAATCAGCCCGCGCACCGTGGAAATCCACCGCATGAAAATGATGGGCAAGCTGGGCGCGCGCCACGCCGCCGAAGCCGTCCGCCTGCGCATCGAAGCCACCGGCCTGGATGAAATTGCGGCCTGAATGAACCTGCCAGCCTAGAAGCCCTTCGGGCGCACCCCCGCCGCTTGCCGTTCATCGCGGCGAAGGCTGGGGACCGAAAAAGGGAAGGCAGCCGGCCGTTTCGCGGTGGGCTTGAGGGTCGTGCAACTCAACTGCAGAAGCGGCTGCCGCCCACTTCAACGTGCAAGTGATCGTGGTGCGCCGCGTTGTAATCGGGGCTCAGCACCGTCGCGAAGCGCTTGCAAGCGCTGCCACGCACAGTGCGCAGGAACTGGCGCACCGCCGGATCGGGGTCGTTCCAGTTCGCAGTCACCAGGATGCGCCGCCCATCAGCCAGGTCGAAACCTGCGACGTCGACCGCGTTGGCCGTCGCATGCGCTGATCGCCGGCCTGAACTGCCCGAATTGCCGATTACATTGCGGCAAGCATAACTGCCCATGGTCTCGATCCGGACGAGCGGACTGCCCAGGATCGTCCGCGCCGCGCGATCGACCCCGAACCGCGCCCATCCCGCCAGCGTCTCGGCCAGTGGGCACGTCACCGGGCCAAGTCCGCGCACCGCAAACACCGCAGTGTCGCCCTGCAGTCCGGCCAGTTGCACCGTGCCCACGGTTGAACAGCCGGCGCCATAATAGCGATCGGGCAAGGGGGAGAAATTCGCGCGCGCCTGCCCAAGTTCGGTCAGGCACTTGCCGCCTTCGGGGAAGCTCGAGAACGGCGCCGCAGCAGCCCGCATCGGCTCAGTCGCGCGGTGCACAGGGCTGGCCATGCACCCCGCCAACAGCGCCACGAGTCCCAACGATGCCGCGCTGCCTCTCATGTCCTGCACGATGCCGCGCGATGGTTAACAGGCGGTTAGCGCGTCGACGCATCGGCCCGCAATGCAACGGCTTGAGCCGCGGGAGCGATGAAGTGCACCCGCGGCTCAAACTGTGGCTGCGACGTTCGCCTAGTTGTTCAAGGCGGGCAGTAGCGCGCGGTCGTTCATGCCCAGGCGGTTGCCGGTTGCGCTGTCGGGTTGAGCTGCTGTCGCCGCGCCCAAGCGCGAATTGCTCGCGGGAGCCCACGCGAAATTGAGCGGTTCAGCCAGGAAGGCATCAACCGGGCTGCCCGGCATGACTTTCGCGCTGGTGCCGTGGATGACGAACCCGACCCACGATACCAGCACGATCGTGGCGACCGAGGCAGCGGTTCCGCTGTGGCCTTCCTTATAGGCGTCGCCGCCAAGGCGGATCGGGCCGCTTGGCGTTTCGACCTGAATCAGGCGCACCCCGATCTTGCCCTTGCGGCCGAAGTGCCCGTTGCGCTGCATCACGCTGACCTCACCGAACACCGGCGAGCCGACGGGTATGACCACCTGGCCCCGAAACGAGACGCTTTCGGCCACTTCCAGATAGACGCGATCGCCGGGTTTGCTGTCGCGCGAGGAAATTTGTGTCAATGTCCGCAGCTTGATCGGCGTGCCACTTGGAAGAAAAAAGGCTTGCGATTGGCTTTCGCTGGCACCCACCGCGGCAGGCCAGTGATAAATGGTCTGGGCCTGTACTGTCGAACTACAAATAACCGCCAGCGCCACTGCGCTCACAATCCACTTTGACATTTGTCATCCCCCTGAAAATTCTGCTGAATTGCCAATGGCCCGCAGAATTTGAAAAGGGCGCTAAACAACATGGTTAATTAGCCGATACTACCAAAATGCAATCGATTTGTTGAAATAATGAAATTTCATTGATTGCAATGCCAGTAACAAGCAATCGATTACGATTTCGAAAGGCATTCGCCTCTTGCGATATCTCCGTCTCGGCCATGCCCGAACGTGTCCGGCGCAGCCCACTTGCCGAAATCGCTTGCATTTTGCTGCATCGCACACTAATTGGCCCGTCATTGACCGGCGCGCGTGGCACCAAGCCCGCCGCAGTCCTGGGCAGCGTGAGGGTTCGTTTTTAACGGCGCCCCCGCTCAGGACAGCCTTTCTTGCGTTTGACGCGAGGATTCTAGGCCAGGGTCAACCATCTCGAAACAGACGCTTCCTTCGTCACGCAGGGTCGCTTCAATTTGACCCCCTTGCCGCCCGGCGAGCCGTTTTGGCTGCGCCCAGTGGCAGCACTTGAAAGAATACCCATGTCCTATTTTTCGTCGCTCGGCCTGGCCGAGCCTATCCTTCGCGCGCTTGAAGCGAAGGGCTACTCCGATCCCACGCCGATCCAGCAGCAGGCCATCCCGGCATTGCTCGCGGGCCGTGACCTGCTCGGCATCGCGCAGACCGGCACCGGCAAGACCGCGGCGTTTTCGCTACCTTCGCTGCACCGCCTGGCCGCCAACCCCAAGCCGCGCCAGCCCGCCTCGTGCCGGATGCTGGTGCTTTCGCCCACCCGCGAACTGGCCGCCCAGATCGCCGACAACATGCGCGGCTACGCCAAGAACCTCCAGATGAGCGTGCAGTGCATCTTCGGCGGCGTGCCAGTGGGCAAGCAGTCGCGCGCGCTGGTTCCGGGCTGCGACGTGCTGGTCGCCACGCCGGGCCGGTTGCTCGACCTGATCGACCAGCGCGCGCTGACGCTGCGCAATGTCGAGATCTTCGTGCTCGACGAAGCCGACCAGATGATGGACCTCGGCTTCATCCACCCGCTCAAGCGCGTGGCGAACATGCTGCCCAAGGAGCGGCAGAGCCTGTTCTTCTCGGCCACGATGCCCCAGGCGATCGCCGATCTGGGCAAGCAGTTCATCAACAACCCGGTGCGTGTCGAAGTGGCCCCGCAGGCCACCACCGCTGAACGCGTCGAGCAATACGTCACCTTCATCGACCAGCGCGAGAAGCAGGCGCTGCTCACGCTGCGGCTCAAGGCCATTGCCGAGGACGGCACGCTGGATCGCGCATTGGTGTTCTCGCGCACCAAGCACGGCGCCGATCGCATCGCGCGCCACCTGGGCGTGGCCGGCGTCGTCGCCTCGGCGATCCACGGCAACAAGAGCCAGGGCCAGCGCACCGCCACGCTAAACGGGTTCCGCTCGGGCGCGATCCGCGTGCTCGTCGCCACCGACATCGCCGCGCGCGGGATCGACGTGACCGGCATCAGCCACGTGTTCAACTTCGAAATGCCCAACGTGGCCGAACAATACGTCCACCGCATCGGGCGTACAGCGCGCGCGGGCGCCGATGGCATCGCGTGGAGTTTCGTCGCGGGCGATGAAAAGCCCTACCTCAAGGATATCGAGAAGCTGACCGGCGTGAAGCTGATGCCGCTGCCGCTGCCCGCTGATTTCCAGGCGCAGGCTTCGAAGTTGCCGCTGCCGCTCAAGTCGGCCGAATCGGACGATCGTGGCGGTCGGCGCGACATGGGTCGCGGCGGCCGCAGCGGCGGTAGTCGCGGTGGCGAGCGCTCGGGTGGGGGCCGCCCCGGCGGTGAGCGCAGTGGCGGCGAACGTTCGGGTGGCGGTGGCTATCGCCCCGACGGCGACCGCGGCTCGCCCAACCGCCATCGCAGTCCGGCGCGCGTCAATGACGTCGTCGTGCGCGGCGAACCGCGTGCCGAGCGCAAGCCTGATGCCGCAGTCCGTCCGCTCGGCGTGATGCCTGAGCGGCCCCGTCCTGCTGCCAATCACGCCGATGCGCCGCGTTCGGATGCGCCGCGCCGTGATGCGCCGCACGCTGCCAAGCCGCATGCACCGCGTCCTGCCGCTGCGCCCGGCGCCAATGGCGGCCAGAAGCGTCGCTTCGGCAACGGAAGTGGTGGCGGCAACGGCGGCGGCGGCAACTACCGCGCACGCTGATCGCCTGACCTAGCAAGACAAAGGCCCGGACGACCACACGGTCATCCCGGCCTTTGCTTGTCCGCTGTCAGCGTTGGGCGGCGAGATAGGCCACCACGGCATCGAGCTTCGCCGGGTCCTTGAGGCCCGCGTAAGGCATGCGGTTGCCCTTCACGGTCTTGGCCGGCTCGGCGATGTAGAGTTTGAGTGCGGCCGGGGTCCACACCAGCCCCGATTGCTTCATCGCGGGCGAATAATTGAAGCCCGGCGCTGAACCGGCATGGCGGCCGACCACGCCCGCCAGGCTCGGCCCGATCGCGCCCTTGGCGCCCGAGTGGCAGATCGCGCATTGCGATTTGAAAACTTGCGCGCCGCTATCCGCCGCCATCGCGGATGGAGCGAGCGTGCTGCCCAGCAGCGCGGCAATACCGATTGTCAGAATGCGAGCCATGTGAATACCCTTACCGTGTTGTTGTCGGGCGCATTGGCACCCGCTCCGTCGAAATTGCGGCGTGCGCCATCGAAGCGGCCGTAGACAGTGCCCTGCACGCCCACGCGCAGATTGAAGCGGGGCCCCAGCGGACCGTTGCCGCCGCCCCAGGGCGTGTAGTCGATCTGGCCCATCACGCCGTCGCTGTTCGGGCTGGCATTGGGCCCGCCGTAGAGGTTGGCGTTGCTGGTGCCGGTGGTCGAAAAGCCCGCCAGCGTCAGCCCCACCTTGTTGCGGAAGCTGTAGCTGACGTTGCCACGCACTTCGTTGAGGCTGGTCTTCGCGCAATCGGGCGTGCTGCCGTTGCCGATCAGCCCCAGCGCGCAACTGGCGCGCAAGTCGCTCGATTCGTGAACGTAGCGCATGTCGAAGGTCAGCACGTCGCCCGCAGCAGTGGGCTTCTGCCACGAGGCATCGAGCCCCACATCGGTGTAGCGATCGGTGAACCCGCTCGACCGATCGCGCCCCGGGTTGATCGCGGCGCGCAAGCCGAACGCGCCCACTTCTGCGGTCCCGCCGGCGAGCGGCACTTGCAAGGCCAGGCGGCCATAGGGAGCGATCCCGCGGATATTGCCCGGGCTGAGCGGATCGATCCCGAAAGCGCTCAGCGTGCCCGCACTCGGGCTCGAATAACCGCCGGCCTCGATGTAGAACTTGTGCCCGATCCAGGTGTAGGCAGTCACCCCCAGCACGTTCTGCGCCAGACCCCCGTCGATCAGCGGCGCCGCGCCGGGCGATGGGGCCAGCGCCGAGGTCGTATAAGGAAAGCCCCAGGCCGCGGTGGTGTTCCACGGGTCCTGCACCGTCGGGTTGTTGTTGACCGTCAGCCCGAACGTCGCGTCCTGCCCGAACAAATGCCCGGTCGTCACCGCGCGCAAGTCGAGGTTGTCCCAATGCCATTGGTGCGCGACTCCATCATACGTCACCTGGACGAAGCTGCCCAAGTGCTGGCCGAACCCACCCGCGAGAAACAGGCTGCCCTGGTCGAACGCAAAGTTGTCGTTCGCGCCGAACGGGGTTGGCGGCGGGTTCTGGTCCTTTTTGGTATGCGTGAAGCTGGCAATCGCCATCGCCGCCACCGGGATCGAGGCCTTGGTCCGCATGGTATAGCCGCCGATCTTGAATTCGCGCCCGAACGGGGTGAGCTGCGGCCCCAGCCCTCCGACGTGGCACGCCTGGCATGGCTGCCCGGTCTGGTCGGTGAAACTCGGCACCGCGTGCGCCGGGCCGGCCAACGCGATGGCGAGCGGTCCGGCGGCAAGCGCGGTCCATGCGATCCGGTCTCCCCAAAGCCGGGATTTTCGAATTTTCGCAGCGGTCATGGTCATCCTCCAGGCCCGTGGCGCGATTGCCTTGGGCATGGCAAAGGCTGCTCGCCCAAGCCTCGCAAGGCATTGACCGGGGACAACAAGCTGCCGTTGTCGCGATGAAATTTGCGCCGGCCATTGCGCGCGGAATGCAACGAAGGCCACCGCGATTGCGCCACGACGCCGGGCGAATTGGCTTGACACCCCGCCCTCGGGCCCTAAGTGCGCCCCCGGGCCACGCGGTCCCAACGCCGCGCGTGCTCTCTGTAAGGAGAGACTACATGACTGAACCTACCCGGCCAGCGGCCAAGCCCGCGCGTCCGTTTTTTTCTTCCGGTCCTTGCGCCAAGCCGCCCGGATATTCCCCAGACAAACTCGCAACCCAATCGCTCGGCCGCTCGCACCGCGCCAAGATCGGCAAGGCGCGCCTGCAGCTTTGCATCGACCTGATGCGCGAAGTGCTGCAAGTCCCCGACACGCACCGCATCGGCATCGTCCCCGGTTCCGACACCGGCGCGTTCGAGATGGCGATGTGGACGATGCTGGGCGGACGCCCCGTGACCACGCTGGCTTGGGAAAGCTTCGGCGATGGCTGGGTGACCGACGCGGTCAAGCAGCTCAAGCTCGAACCCACCGTGATGCGCGCCGATTATGGCCAGCTTCCCGATCTCGACAAGGTGGATTGGTCCACCGACGTGCTGTTCACCTGGAACGGCACCACCAGCGGCGTGCGCGTGCCCGATGGCGAATGGATCGCCGCCGACCGCGAGGGCTTGTCCTTCGCCGACGCTACCAGCGCGGTGTTCGCTTACGACATGCCGTGGGACAAGATCGATGTAGCGACGTTCTCGTGGCAGAAGGTGCTGGGCGGCGAAGGCGGCCACGGTGTGCTGATCCTCGGCCCCCGCGCGGTGAAACGGCTGGAGGAATACACCCCCGCCTGGCCGCTGCCCAAGGTGTTCCGGCTGGTTTCGAAGGGCAAGCTGACCGAAGGCGTGTTCAAGGGCGAGACGATCAACACCCCCTCGATGCTGGCGGTCGAAGACGCGATCTTCGCGCTCGAATGGGCCAAGTCGCTCGGCGGTCTAAGCGCCATGCAGCACCGTTGCACCGCCAATGCCGATGCGCTCGACAAGATCGTGGAGGAGCGAGATTGGCTTTTCCATCTCGCTGACGATCCAAAATATCGATCAAAGACCAGTGTATGTTTGTTCGTGCGTCTTTTTGATCAAAACATGATCAAACGGATGACGGCTTTGCTCGAAGAGCAAGGAGCGGCGTACGATATTGCTGGTTACCGGGACGCCCCGGCTGGCCTGCGAATTTGGTGCGGCGCCACGGTCGATACGGCCGATATCGAAGCGCTCGGCCCTTGGCTCGACTGGGCTTACGAGATCGTAAAAGCCGAAGAGCAGGCCGCGAACTCCTAACTTAACCGTCACCCTGAACTTGTTTCAGGGTCCATTTCCCCCATCGCACCGACGTTTGCGGACGCGCGATGGATGCTGAACCAAGTTCAGCATGACGAACGATCAGGACCAATCCCATGACCAAGCCACGCGTACTCATTTCCGACAAGATGGACCCCAACGCCGCGCGCATTTTCGCCGAGCGTGGTTGCGACGTCGATGTCATCACCGGCAAGACCCCCGAAGAATTGGCCGCGATCATCGGCCAGTACGACGGCCTGGCCATCCGCTCGTCCACCAAGGCGACCAAGGCGATCATCGATGCCGCCACCAACCTGAAAGTCATCGGCCGCGCCGGGATCGGCGTCGATAACGTCGATATCCCCTACGCCAGCGCCAAGGGCGTGGTGGTGATGAACACCCCGTTCGGCAACTCGATCACCACCGCCGAACACGCGATCGCGCTGATCTTCGCGCTCGCCCGCCAGTTGCCCGAGGCCGATCTCAGCACCCAGGCCGGCAAGTGGGAGAAGAACCGCTTCATGGGTGTGGAAGTGACCGGCAAGACGCTCGGCTTGATCGGCGCGGGCAACATCGGTTCGATCGTGGCGTCGCGCGCGCTCGGCATCAAGATGAAGGTTGTTGCTTACGATCCGTTCCTCACCGCCGAACGCGCAATCGAAATGGGCGTGGAGAAGGCTGATCTCGATACGCTGCTCGCCAAGGCCGATTTCATCACGCTGCACACCCCGCTCACCGACCAGACGCGCAACATCCTCTCGGCCGAAAACCTGGCCAAGACCAAGAAGGGCGTGCGCATCGTCAACTGCGCGCGCGGCGGGCTGATCGACGAAGCCGCGCTCAAGGCCGGGCTCGATTCGGGCCACATTGGCGGCGCCGCGCTCGACGTGTTCCAGACCGAACCCGCGCACACGTCGCCGCTGTTCGGCACGCCCAACTTCATCTGCACGCCGCACTTGGGCGCCAGCACCAACGAAGCGCAAGTCAACGTGGCGCTGCAAGTGGCTGAACAGATGGCCGATTTCCTCGTCAACGGCGGCGTGACGAACGCGCTCAACATGCCTTCGCTCTCGGCCGAGGAAGCACCCAAGCTCAAGCCCTATATGGCGCTGGCAGAGAGACTGGGCAGTCTGGTGGGCCAGCTCACCACCGGCACCATCCCGCGCATCTCGATCCACGTCGAAGGCGCCGCGGCCGAATTGAACAACAAGCCGATCGTCGCCGCCGTCCTCGCCGGTTTCCTGCGCTGCCAGTCGGACACGGTCAACATGGTCAACGCACCGTTCCTGGCGCGCGAACGCGGCATGGAAATTCGCGAAGTCCGCACCGAAAAGGCCGGCGATTACCACACGCTGGTGCGCGTCTCGGTCAAGACCGACGCGGGCGAGCGCTCGGTCGCGGGCACGCTGTTCGCCAACAGCGAACCGCGCCTGGTCGAACTGTTCGGCATCAAGGTCGAGGCCGAACTGGCCGGCAACATGATGTACATCGTCAACGAAGACGCCCCCGGCTTCATCGGCCGCATCGGCACGCTGCTCGGTGAAAACGGCATCAACATCGGCACCTTCAACCTTGGCCGCCGCGAAGCCGGTGGCGAAGCGATCCTGCTGCTCTCGGTCGATGACGCCGTCCCCGCCACGGTGCTCGAAGCCGCGCGCAAGCTGCCCGGCGTGAAGCGCGCAATGGCGTTGAAGTTCGTTTGAGGTGAAGGTCGGCTCCGCCTCGTGAACGATCACGAGGCGGAGCGTGTTCTCAACCGCCCGCTTGGCAGAATGCCGCCGACAGCAGGTCGAACGACAGCCCCTTGCCTTGCCAGACCTCGCCGAAGTCGACCGAATCGTCGTTGGTGAAGACTGCGATTGCGCGGCCAAGCGCCGGCGCGATCACGTTGCGCACTTGCGTGCCGCCAACATCGCCGCGCCGTTCGATCAGCGCGACGGGCGCCACGCACCCTCGCAGTTTCGCCGCGAACGACCACACCCCCAAGGCTTCGTAGCCCAGCTTGGGGTCGCCGCTCCACAGGATCGCCCGCGACGCATCCTTCAGCAGCTTGCCCTGCACAAGCGCCAGATCGAGCCTCACCAGATCGCGCGCCGTCCCGGTCAGCGCGCCGGCAGCCCCGAACGTTGCCACGTTGATCACCGGATAGCGCTTGCCGCCCGTGGTATAACCGATCGGCGCACCGCCGCCGCGCGGTGCCTTGTCCGCAGCCATCCTGAGCGACCGGAGGCCGAGCGGCTTTGCAATTCTTTCGGCCACCAACGCCGCAAAAGATTGTCCGGTGACTTGCTCAAGGATTGCGCCGAGCACCAGATAATCGCAATTGTTGTAGGAAAATCCGGCGCCCGGTGCGGCCATAGGCGTCCCCGAGCAGAACCCGCGCGCGCGTGCCGTGTCGCCGATCGCCGCGCCGGTCTTGGTGTAAAAGGCCTGGACGTCCTGCGCATTCGGCTTGGTATCGTTGGGATTCGGCAGGCCGGAGACATGCTGGAGCAAGTGCCGGATTGTAACCTTGTCGCCCGAAGACCCCGCAAACCATGGCAGGTAAGCGCGGATCGGCTGATCCAGCGCTATCTGTCCAGCTTCCACCTGCTGCATCACCAGCGTTGCGGTTACCTGCTTGGTCACTGATGCCCACAGCCAGCGCGCGCCGCTGCGGTGGGGCCGGCCACGCTCGCGGTCGGCCAACCCGAACGCCTGGTCGAACACTTCTCCGCCCGCGTACCCCAGCGCGATTTCGCCCGACAGGTTCGCGGCTCGGGCAACGGCAAGCGCCCGGGTCGCCGCCGCGCCGGTGTCTTCAGCGGCAGCACGGGCGCTTGTCGTGGACGACAGCATCGCTGCCACCACCCACATCGATCGCACAATCTGCTTCATGGTCGGCCTCCATCCATGTGATCCCGCAATTCTTGCGATGGACCCTGGCCACCCGCGCGACACGCGAAAATCCTGCACCTGCCTGAAGGGGCAGTCCTGAACGAAGCCCCCGCAAGACGCGCGATCCTGCGTGTCGCTTGCCCGGCGTCGGAACAATCGCTGCGCTCGCGCGCTCAACCGACATTCCCCTTACCCGAACAGGAAGTTGCGATGCCTATGACGATTGAGGACGTTGCCGAAGCGATGCGCGACATCGATTTTTGCACGTTGGCCACGGTGACCGAAGGCGGCGCCATCGCCGCGCGGCCGATGAGCAACAACCGCGAAGTGACCTTCGATGCCGATATCTGGTTCTTTTCCAGCACCGATACGCGCATGGCATCGGACATTGCGGCCAACCCGCAAGTGGGCGTGTCGTACCAGGGCAGCGCCGGCATCAAGGGCCTGCTCGGCGCACCGGGCGCATTCTACCATGTCGAAGGCCGCGCCGAACTTGTCCGCGACAAGGCCCAATTCGCCGAGCATTGGCACAACAGTCTCGATCGCTGGTACGCAGAGGGCATCGACACCCCCGGCCTGCTGCTCATCCGCGTCCGCGCGACGCGCATCCATTACTGGGATGGCGAGGATGAGGGTGAAGTGCCGTTTCGGGTGTGAATATTCCCGGAAACAGGCATGCCTGAGCGGGGAATCGGGCAGATCAACTGTGGGTCAGCGATTTCGAGGAACTGTCATTGAAGGACAAAATGGCAGCGCAGGAGCAATCGGCCGCATTTGTGATTTTATTGCAACCCCGGAAACCCACGCTACGGTGAACGCGCGGTTGAAGGGCAATATGCGAAGCGTATGGAAGATGTCTGGGTAGTCGGTCGGCCAATATCCCTGAACCGGACCCGCAAGGCCTTCGATCATCTGCTTTGAAACGCCGAACGCGACCACGCGTGAACCATAGCCGTAGCGTTTTAGATCGGATGCAGCGAACTGCTTGTTCACGGTGATACAAACCGGACCGAGGCCACCCATCGCCAACGCGGTCAGGTCCGTATCGACCCCGATTTCGTGAAGGAACTGCGTTTCCTGCTTTGCCACCGGCACAAAAGCATCAGCACCTTCGCGCTCGCCTGCTGCGCGGTGCAAACGTTCAATCATTCCAAGGGTATTATGGAACAAAACGAGGGATTTAGGCTCTACGCTTTTGAATTTTCCAGCCAGAAAAACATACTGTGCACAAGCCGATACGCAATAGCCTTTGACTCTTACCGACAGGCCGCGGTCGTGGATGAGGTGACCCATTGCAAATCCAGCGGGAGCGTCGCCACCTGCGCTGGTGATCTCGATCCAGCGCGCCCCTTCTGCACTCGGCGAACGCAAGACCTGTACAAATCTGGCGACGCTGGCGGCATCGATCTGTCCGCTGAAATAAATTGTGTCCGCATCTGGGTTCGTGGCCTTCGATGCGCTGCACGCGGCCATCAGAAAGCATATGCCCGCATACGATCCAATTCGAACCACAACTTCGGCAAATCGCATTCGCTGATTCCTGGATGTTAGCGCGGTTCGCAAAGTCTGACAGTGGCGTCGCAGACTTTGCGGTAGGGATCAGTCTCGCACCGCCCGCTGCCCCAACCTTGCCCCAACCCAAATCAACGGCGCGAGCGTCAGCAGGAACGCCATGTGATACCACAGCGGCAGCCGCGCGCCGATCTGCACGTGCACCGGAATGAACAGCGCGAGTAGCACGATCCCGACGACCCACGGCGCAAACTGGCTGCCCGGCGCGATGGCGCGCACCACCGCGCCGGCCGCGAGTGAGGTCAGCACTGCGATCACCAGCCGCCCGATCATCATCGACAGCGTGAAGGCAAACATGGGCTCGGCCGCGTGATAGCCGGGCATGGCCGCGCGCAGCCCGAAGTTGAGCAGCGTGACGAGTACGATCCACGTGGCAAGTCCGCCGCTAACCGCTCCTGCCAATCGCAGCATTGCCCATCTCCCGCCCGCCCCGTCTGCGCGCGATCCTGCCGATTTTCCTACATTGCGGCAATGGGCTAAAGCGCGACCATGCACCGCATGATGCCCGAATTGCCGCTGATGGAGGCCGATTCTCAAAGGTCACGCTCGCGCGCGGCTGAATCGGCGCAAGCGGTTGAATTGAAATTCGAAAGTGGGACCGATGGCGCGGACAAAAGCTTCGTTCTGCGTCAACTTGATTGCGGTCCCGCTTGCACCCCGCGCGGCTTTGCGCCACTCGGCGGCGCGATATGACCGATTCCGATC
Source organism: Novosphingobium sp. (assembly GCF_025351285.1). Classification (GTDB taxonomy): domain Bacteria; phylum Pseudomonadota; class Alphaproteobacteria; order Sphingomonadales; family Sphingomonadaceae; genus Novosphingobium. The sequence goes on along the minus strand of NZ_JANXWG010000147.1, from coordinate 29,467 downwards.
CCGACTTGCTGCCCGAAGGCCTCGAAGACCGCCTGCCGCGCGAAAGCGCCGCCGCCACGCGCGTGCTGCGCACGATCGCCGATGTGCTCCATTCATACGGCTATGATCGGGTCACCCCGCCGCTGATCGAATTCGAACGCAGCTTGGCCACGCGCATGGCGGGGATCAGTTCGCGGCGGATGGTGCGGTTCGTCGATCCGGCCAGCTTGCGGATGATGGCGCTGCGATCGGACATCACCCCGCAGATAGGCCGCATCGCCGAAACCAGGCTGGCCGATGCCGCGCGGCCATTGCGGCTGAGCTATGCCGGCGAAGTGGTGACGATCAAGGGCGATGGGCTCGATCCGGGGCGCCAGCGCAGCCAGTGCGGCGCGGAAGTGATCGGCGCCGATACCGTCGCTGCGGCCAGTGAGGTCGTCTCGGTGGCAATCGAAGCGCTGTCGGCCGCCGGCGCGCGCGGCATCAGCGTCGATTTCACTTTGCCCGACCTGGTCGACACCTTGGCCGCCAAGGCAATGCCGCTCGCGCCCGGCCAGATCGACGCGGTTCGGCGCGAACTCGACACCAAGGATGTGGGCGGGCTGGTCGATGCTGGAGGCGCGGATTACGTACCGCTGCTTTACGCCACCGGCGAGTTCGAGACCGCGATCGAGCGGTTGAACGCCATCGATGCGGGCGGGGCCCTGGCGACACGGATCGCGGCGCTGCGCGAGATCGCGGCGCGGGTGGGCACATCGGCACGGATCACGCTTGACCCGAGCGAGCGGCACGGCTTCGAATACCAATCGTGGTTCGGCTTCATGCTTTACGCCGATGGCGTGCGCGGCAGCCTGGGTCGGGGCGGAACGTACACGATCGCCAACGCAACGTTGCAAGCCGCTGAAGTTGCCACGGGTTTCTCGCTCTACCCAGATGGCCTGATTGCGCAACTGGCCGAAACCGAAGCGGCGGGGGACCTGATGTTCCTGCCACTTGGCCATGATCGAGATGCCGCGGCAAGGCTCCGCGCGATCGGCTGGCGCACCGTTGCCGCGCTGGGAGAGGGCGACGAACCGGCCACGCTCGGCTGCACACACCGGCTGAAAGGCGTGGAGCCGGTCGCGATTTAGGCCGGCTTGAACTGGTCCTTGATCGGCAACTGCCGAATGCGCTTGCCGGTCGCCGCGAACAGCGCGTTGGTGAGGGCAGGAGGGGCCGGCGGCACGCCCGGTTCACCGATCCCGCCCATCGGCGCGCCGCTTTCGATGAAGTGCACGTCGATCACCGGTGGCGCGTCGGCCAGTTTCAGGATCGGGTAATCGCCGAAGTTGGCCTGGACCACCGCGCCCTTGTCGAGCGTGATTTCTTCGTCCAGCGCGACCGACAGCGCCATCACGATCCCGCCCATGACTTGCGCCTCGGCGTTGCGCGGGTTCACCGTGGTGCCGCAGTCGACCACCGCGGTGACCTTGTGGACGCGCGGCTTGCCGTCGGGATCGACCGAGGCTTCGATCACTTCGGCCACGATCGTGTTGAAGCTTTCGACTAGAGCAATCCCGCGCCCGGTGCCCTGCGGCAGCGGTGATCCCCAGCCGGCGCGCTTCGCCGCCTCGTCCAGCACGGCAAGGTGCCGCGATCCGGGGGCGAGGTGCTTGCGGCGGAACTGGTACGGGTCTTCACCCGCGGCGTGCGCCATTTCGTCGATGAAGCTCTCGTTGTAAAAGCCCTGCTGCGTCGAATTGACCGAGCGCCATGGCCCGTCGTTCTGGTTCGACTGGTACTTGAAGTGCCGGCGCGAGGTGGCGGGAATCTGGTAGCTGAAGTGCGTCTCCTGCTCGGCATCGTCGCTTTGGACATAGTCATTGCGCCAGGCGGTCAGCCGCTTGTCCTTGCCGAGCGTGGCCTTGAGATGCGCCGAGCTTTGCGGGCGATAGCTGCCGTGAGTGAATTCCTCCTCACGGCTCCAGATCAGCTTGACCGGCCACGGACACTGCTTCGCCACCGCCACGGCCTGGCCGATGATTTCGCACTTTTCGGGGAAACGCCGCCCGAAGCCGCCGCCCATGATCGTGGTGTGGACGGTCACGTCTTCCTCGGACAAGCCCGCTGCCTTTGCTGCCATCTTGCGCACCGACAGCGGGTCCTGCAGGCCCACCCACAGCTCCAGCTTGCCAGCGTTGTAATGCGCGGTCATTGCGAACGGTTCCATCATCGCGTGATGGAGGAACGGCACGCGGTAATCGGCCTCGACCACGGTGTGCGGCTTGTCGGCGAACGCAGCATCCACATCGCCCGAACCGCCGCTGTTGTCGGCCTTGTCGCCTGCACGCAGCTTGTCCTGCGCAGCGTGAACCGCCGCCGAATCGAGCGCGCCATGCCCGCCGTCGGAGAATTTGGGCGCCAGCGCCAGCACGCCCTTGCGCGCCGGCCAGTAACCCTTGGCCACCACCACCACCGCATCGTCGAGCCGGATCACCCGCTCCACGCCGGGCACAGCCAGTGCGGGCTTGTCGTCAACGCTTTCGAGCTTGCCGCCGCGCACCGGCGCCATCACCAGCGTGGCCACGCGCATATCGGGCACGATCACGTCGATGCCGTACTGTGCAGAACCGTCGACTTTGGCCGGAATATCCAGCCGCGCCGGCGACTGGCCGATCAGCTTGCAATCCTTCGGCACCTTGAGCGCGGGGTTGCCCGCCATCGTGCGCTGTGCCGCTGCCACTGCCAGTTCGCCATAGCGCAAGCTGCGCCCCGACCTGGCATGGCTGACTACCGAATTGGCCGTGGTCAGTTCGGCCGCCGGCACGCCCAGCCGGTGCGCTGCTTCCTCGATCAGCGCCAGCCGCGCTGCTGCGCCGGTGCGCCGCATGGCGATCTGGCCGGTGTAGCGCACCGCCGACGATCCGCCGGTGATCATGATCGGCGCGCTGCGCGCCAGCATCGACAGCACCGCTTGCGGCAGATGTTTGCCCATGCCGTGGCCCATTTCGTCGCCGAACCCTTCGACCAGCGCGCTGTTGGCGAAGCCGGGGAGCGCAGGCGCCTGTTCGACCCGCACTTTCGACCAATCGGCGTCGAGCTCGTCCGCCGCCATCTGCGCCAGCGCGGTGTGCGAGCCCTGGCCGAAGTCGATCGTCGGCGAATAGACCGTGACCGTGTCATCGGGCGCGATCTTGAGCCAGGCTGCAAAGCCGCCTTCGCCCGGCTTGACCGTGGCGCCCATCGCGGCCCGCCGCGCACTGCGATCGGCGTAGCTAACGCCGAATACCCCGGCGCCCGCAATCGCGGCGGCGCCGATCAGGAAGCTCCTGCGTTTCACGCCCATCACGCTGCTCCCGTCGCGGGCTGGGGTGAAGCTTCGGCCGCTTGACCGGTCGCGGCCAGGATTGCGGCGCGGATGCGCGGGTACGTGCCGCAGCGGCAGATATTGGTCATCGCTTCATCGACCTGCGCTGCCGTGGGCTTGCCGGCCTTGGCAATCAGCGCGACGGCCGCCATGATCTGGCCCGACTGGCAGTATCCGCATTGCGGCACTTGCGCGTCGATCCAGGCCTGCTGCACCGGGTGGAGCGCGCCTTCGGGCGATTTCAGGCCTTCGATCGTGGTCACCGCCTTGCCGGCAACTTCGCCGATCGGGACCGAGCACGACCGCGCCGGCTGCCCGTCGATATGGACCGTGCACGCCCCGCAAGCCGCGATCCCGCACCCGAATTTGGTGCCGGTCAGCCCCAGTTGTTCACGGATCGCCCACAGCAGCGGGGTATCGGATTCGCCCTCGAAGCGCGTTGCGTGGCCATTGACCATAAGCTCGACCGTCATCGATTGTGCCCCATCAGCGCCCGCTTCCCCGCTCTGCCAAACCTGGCGAGTGCGATTGTCATAACCAAATTGATCGGCGCGTCCAAGAATTCCCGTCGTCATCTGCAACCCATGTGGTGTCAGGCGCGCAGATCGGCCCATTCGGGATGCTTGCCGAATGCAGCCTCGACGTAGCTGCATTGCGGATCGATGCGGAAATGTTCGGCACGGGCATCGGCGATCAGCGCTTCGACCAGTTTGCCGGCCACGCCGCGCCCACCGATTTCCCTGGGAACGAGCGTGTGTTCGGCGGCGAGAACATCGTTATGCCGCACATAAGTCAGCCGCCCGATGGCGCTGCTGCCTTCGACCGCGGCATGGTATTCGCCGCTGGTGCCGGCGTCATGGCGGGTGATCGTAATGGTCATCGTCGGGTTCCTTCTTGACCGTTGCATTCTGCCACCTAAACGCTCGAGGTCATGAAGTTCTTCTCCGACAACGCCGCCCAGGTCCACCCCCGCGTGTGGGACGCGATGCGCGCCGCCGATGGCGCCGACCACGCCTATGACGGCGATGCGCTGAGTGCGCGGCTCGATGCGGCGTTTTCGGCGCTGTTCGAGGCCGATTGCGCGGTGCTGTGGGTGGCGAGCGGCACCGCGGCCAACTGCCTCGCGCTTGCCGCGATGTGCCCGCCCCACGGCGGCGTGCTGTGCCACCGCGCCGCGCATATCGAGCAGGACGAATGCGGTGCGCCGGGCTTCTACACCCACGGTGCCAAGTTGATGCTGGTCGATGGCGAAGGCGCCAAGCTGACCCCACACGCGCTGGCGGCGGCGATCGCGCCGATCCGGCCGGGCGTCCACCAGGTCCAGCCGCACGCGATCTCGATCACGCAGGCAACCGAACTTGGCCGGGTCTATACGCCTGCCGAAGTGGCTGAAATCGCCGCGTTCGCCAAGGTGCGCGGGCTTGGCCTGCACATGGACGGCGCGCGTTTCGCCAACGCCGTGGCGCACCTCGGTTGCGCGCCCGCCGACTTGACAAGCCGCGCCGGCGTGACCGCGCTCAGCTTTGGCTGTGTCAAGAACGGCGGCATGAACGCCGAAGCGCTGGTGTTCTTCGATCCCGCGTTGGCGGACGTGACCCGGCTCAACCGCAAGCGCGCGGGGCACCTTCAATCGAAAGGGCGGTTCCTGGCCGCGCAACTGCTGGCGATGATCGAAGGCGATTTGTGGCTCGACAATGCCCATGCCGCCAACGCCGCCGCCGCCGAGATCGCGGCAAGCTGTGGCGCGCGGCAGCTCGAACCCGTCGAGGCCAACGAAATCTTCGTGTCGCTCTCGCCGACCGAGGCCGCGGCTTTGCGCAAGCAGGGCTTCGACTTTTATGACTGGCCCGCGCCCGCCAATGCTTCGGGGGAAGGACATCCGGGTGCGGCGCGGCTGGTGACCGCGTGGAACAGCGATCCCGCGCATGTCACGGCGCTCGGCCGCGCTATCGCTTCGCTGTGAGCGACGATCCGCACGTCCATTTCTGGCAGCCGCGCATCGCGCTGCCGTTCCTCATGGTTTCGCTGATCTGGGGATCGACCTGGCTGGTTATCAAGGACCAGGTCGGGCAGGTTCCGCCAAGCTGGTCGGCTACCTGGCGGTTTCTGGTCGCTGGCATTGCCATGGCCGCGCTCGCCAAAGCGCGGCGCGAGCCGCTGTGGCTCGATCGACGGGGCTTCCTGCTGGCGGCGATGGTGGGCATTCCGCAGTTCGCGCTCAACTTCCAGTTTGTCTATGCGTCCGAACAGCACCTGACATCGGGCATTGTCGCTGTGCTCTATGCGCTGCTGCTGGTGCCCAATGCGCTGATGGCGCGCGCTTTCCTGGGCCAGCCGCTGACGGGGCGGTTCCTTGTCGGATCGGGCATCGCCATCGCCGGGATTGCGTTGCTGATGCTCCACGAAGCGCGGCTGGCGGCGCCGGGCGCACATGCGCTGCTGGGCATCGCGCTGGCGCTCGGCGGGCTGATGTCTGCCTCGGTGGCCAACATCGTGCAATCGAGCCCGCGCGCGCGGCACGTCCCTATGCTGCCGATGCTCGCCTGGGCGATGCTGATCGGGGCGATGATCGACGCCATCGCCGCCTGGTTCCTGGCCGGGCCGCCGCAGATCGACTGGCACCCGCGCTATCTGGCGGGGGTTGGCTATCTTGCGCTGGTCGGTTCGGTGATCACGTTTCCGCTCTATTTCAACTTGCTGCGAACGCTGGGCGCCGGCCGCGCCGCATATAGCGGCGTGCTCGTGCCCGTGGTGGCGATGGCGCTATCGACGGTGTTCGAGGGTTACCAGTGGAGTGTGCTCGCCGCGAGCGGGGCGGCGTTGGCGCTGGCCGGGCTGGTGGTGGCGTTGAACGCCCGGAAGCCGGCTTAGCCCGCCAACAGGCCCGCCAAACCCTCGCGATAGGTGGGAAATTGCGGCACCCAATCCAGCACCCGCCGCGCCTTGCCGTTCGCAACGCGGCGGTTCTCTGCATAGAAACCGCGCGCCATCGGTGAAAGATTGGCCTGTTCCAGCGTCAGCAGCGGCGGTGGATCGCGGCGCAGCAGCCGGCAAGCCGCCTCGATCAGCGTGTTCTGGCTGGTAGGGCAATCGTCGGCGAGGTTGTAGGCGCCGGCCGGAGCATCGAGCGCGGCCAGCACGCCGCTGACGATGTCGTTTACGTGAACGCGGCTGAACACCTGATCGGGCATGTCGATCCGTTGCGCGGTGCCAGCAACCACGCGTTCGAACACGCTGCGGCCTGGGCCGTAGATGCCCGGCAGGCGGAACACGCGCGCGCCGAGCGCCTGCCATGCCAGATCGGCTTCGGACCGCGCCGAACGCCGCCCGGTGCCGATCCGGGCTGATTCATCGACCCACGCCCCGCCGGTATCGCCGTAGACCCCGGTCGAGGAGAGGTAGCCGATCCAGTCCTTGCCCCGCAGCGCATCGCCATAGCGGTCGAGGACGGGGTCCACGCCTTCCCCGCCCGGCGGCACCGACGACAACACATGGCTGGCATCGGCCAGCCCGAGCCGCACGCTGCCTTGGTCGTCGAACGAGAACTGCCCGTCGCGGCCGGTGGCGATCACTTCCCAGCCGATTGCCTCCAGCGCGGCCGAGATGCGCCCGGCGGTGTAGCCCAACCCGAAGATGAACAGTCGAGGCTTCATTTTGCGCTGGGCGTGATCTGACCGGCGGGCGCGTCGGGCACCATCGGCGGCGGAGTGACCATCACCGCATTGGGCACATGGTCCTTCTTCCACTGCATCGACATGCGCACGCGCGTTGCACCCGAAGGGTGGTCGTAGAACACCATTTCTTCGAGCGGATCGGGTTGGATCTTGCGGTATTCGGACAATTGCATCGCCGCCAGGGCAAACCCGTCGGGCTCTCGTGCGGCGTTGAGCCCAAACGCATCGGCGTCGCTTTCGGCGGTGCGGGTAATGGTGTTGGTGATCGGCGTGGCGACCAGACCCATGATGGCCAGCAGGATGCTCAGCACCGGCAATGAGGCAGGATCGGCCAGGTTGCGCACGCCCCATCGCTCGCCATGCCGCTTGATCAGTGCGGGTGCGACACGCGACACGATCCACAACGCGGCCGCGGCCAGCAGCACCAGGTAAAGCAGCCCGCGCCGCGCGTGGCCGAGCACGTAATGCCCCATCTCGTGCCCGACTACCGCGGCAGTTTCGGGCAGTGTGGTGCGGTTGATCAGGTTGTCGTTGACGCTGATGCGGATCGTCGGACCCAGCCCCGAGACATTGGCCGAGATGCGTTTGGTCTGTCGCGAAGCATCGAAAAGATAGATATGGTCGGCCGGGATATTGTTGGCCTTGGCCATCTCGACGATCCGCGTGCGCGCGGGGCTGGCGGGCAGCTCCTTGTAAGTGTTGAACAGCGGCGCGAGGTAAACCGGCGCGATGATTGCGCCGATCGTCATGAACACCGCCACCACCCCGGTGCCGTAAATCCACCAGTGCTTCGGGCTGCGGCGGATCACCGCGTAGATTGCCATCACGATCAACGGCACCAGCACCAATGCGATCGCCAAACCTTTGGCCTGGTCACCCGCCCATGCACCAAACGTCTGGTTCATCAGCCCATACTGCTTTTCGCGTACGAAGCCGGTGTAGATCGACCACGGCAGCGTGATCACGAAGCTGACAAGCGTATAGAGCAGCGCAGTGATCCAGGTGACGCCGGCCTTCGCCTTGAACACGCGTTCACCCATGTCGCGGAACCGGGCGGAAAGGCCGAAGCGCAGGATGGCGCCGTCGATCATGATCGAGACCAGCGCGCCCCACAGGATCAGCCAGTAGCCGCCCTCGAAATAGGCGTTGGATTTCGCGCGCGCCGCGCCTTGCAGCGTATCGAGGTAAGCGCGGGTGGCCTCGGTAACGTCGAACGGCGCTACCGGCACCGGCGCTTCGGCGAGCGCCGGCACGGCAAATGCCGCTACGCCCGCCGCCAGCGCGATCATCCACATTGCTCGCTTCATCTATGCTGCTCCCCGTTCCGATGCAGCACTGTATTGCCTGCGCAGAACACCGGTCAAGCCGCCAGGCATTTTGTGCCGGATATGCTGCACTGCCATAATTGCGCCGCGCGCGTTTTGGCGGTTCCATCGCCTTGTCAGCGGGCCTAGACTGTGCGCCATGATGGATGCAGCCCAAACGATCGCCCAGCCCGCCACCGCTGAAAAAGCCGAACCCCGCGTGGTCAAGCGGCTCGATTACCGCCCGCCCGACTGGCTGGTGCCGACGATCCACTTCGATTTCCAGCTCGGCATCGAGGCGACCAAAGTTACCAGCACGATCACGGTCGAAAAGAATGCCGCCGGTTCGGGCAGCAACACGATCCGGATGGATGGAGATGGGCTCACGCCCGATTCGCTGACGATCGACGGCCAGCTTCACAACGATTTCCGCATCGAGGACGGCGATCTCGTCATCGACCTGCCGGGGGACCGGCACGAACTGGTGATCCAAACCACCGTTGATCCCAAGGCCAACACGCAGCTTTCGGGGCTCTATGCCACCAGCGGCCTGTTGTGCACGCAGTGCGAGGCCGAAGGTTTTCGCCGCATCACCTTCTTCCCCGATCGGCCCGACGTGCTCAGCCGCTATCATGTGCGGATGACGGGCGACAAGGCAGCCTTCCCGGTGCTGCTGTCGAACGGCAACCTGGTGGCCGAAGGCGACAATGGCGATGGTTCACATTGGGCCGAGTGGGACGATCCCTGGCTCAAGCCGTCGTACTTGTTCGCGCTGGTGGCGGGCGAGTTGCTGGCGCAGCGCGATACTTTCACCACAATGTCGGGCCGCGTGGTCAAGCTGGCGGTGTGGGTTCGCCCCGGCGACGAAACCCGCACCGAACACGCGATGGTTTCCCTCAAGCACTCGATGAAGTGGGACGAGGACGTCTACGGCCGCGAATACGATCTCGATGAATTCAACATCGTCGCGGTGTCGGACTTCAACGCCGGCGCGATGGAGAACAAGGGCCTCAACGTCTTCAACACGCGTTACGTGCTGGCCGATCCCGAAACCGCGACCGACGGCGATTATGACGGGATCGAAGCGGTCGTCGCGCACGAATATTTCCACAACTGGTCGGGCAACCGCGTGACTTGCCGCGACTGGTTTCAGCTTAGCCTGAAAGAAGGCTTCACCGTGCTGCGCGACCAGCAGTTCAGCGCCGACATGGGCAGCGAACCGGTCAACCGCATCGACGAGGCGCGATCGTTGCGCTCGGGCCAGTTCTCCGAGGATTCAGGGCCGCTGGCGCACCCGATCCGGCCCGACAGCTACCAGGAAATCAGCAACTTCTACACCTCGACCGTCTATGACAAGGGTGCCGAAGTGATCCGCATGATGACCGTGCTGGCGGGCAAGGAACGCTTCCGCAAGGGCACCGATCTCTACTTCGACCGCCACGATGGCGAAGCCGCGACGTGCGAGCAATTCGTCAAGGCGATCGAGGACGGCGCCGGGCTTGATCTCACGCAGTTCCGCCGCTGGTACGAGCAGGCGGGCACGCCGAAGGTCGAAGTGGCGGTGGCGCATGATGCGGGTTCGGGCAAGGTCACGCTGACGCTCAAGCAGACCGTGCCGCCCACCCCCGGCCAGCCCGTCAAGCAGCCGATGGTGATCCCGCTGCGGACCGCGCTGTTCGACCGCGCGACGGGTCAGCACCACCCCGAACAATTGCTGGTGCTGACCGAGGCCGAGCAGAGCTTCACTTTCGAAGGCTTCGACCCAGGCTCCAATGGGCCGCCGGTGCTGTCGATCAACCGCGGCTTTTCCGCCCCGATCATCATCACCACGCCGCAGTCGCTCGAAGACCTGATCTTCCTGGCGCAGCACGATGACGATGAATTCGCGCGCTACGAAGCAATGCAGCAGCTTGTGGTCCAATATCTGGTCGGCGCGGTGACGGGCAAGACCTCGGAAGCGGGCCGCGAACCGCTCGGCCAGGCAATCGTCAATGCCGTCACGTCGGTGCTGGCCGATCCCGCGCTCGATGATCAGATGCGCTCGCTGCTGCTGTCCTTGCCGACCGAAACCTTCATCCTCGAACAGATCGCCCCGGCCGACCCGTCACGCATCCGTGAGGAGCGCGAGACGTTGAAGCGCATGCTGGCAACTACATTGGCCGATCGATGGAAAGCGTTGCATGACCGTTGCAGCGCGGTTCCGTATGTTCTCGATGCGGCCGGGCGCGGCGCGCGGTCGCTGAAAACGCAAGCGCTGGTCATGCTCGCCGCGGCCGACAAGCCTGGGACCGCGCGGCGTGCCAAGGCGCAATACGATGCCGCCACCAACATGACCGACCGGCAGGGCGCATTGGGCGTGCTCGTCGGCTTCGACAGCCCCGAGCGCGAGGCCGCGCTGGCCGATTTCCACGCGCGCTTCGACGGCAACGCGCTGGTGATCGACAAGTGGTTCATGCTCCAGGCCGGCTCGCTCCACCCGAATGTGATCGAGCAGGTCAAGGCACTGGCGCAGCGCGACGATTTCGCGCTGACCAACCCCAACCGGCTCTATTCGCTGTACATGCCGTTCACCGGGAACACCGCCGCGTTCCACAAGGCCGATGGCGAGGGCTATCGCATGATCGCCGACCTGATCCTGGCGCTCGATCCGATCAATTCGAACACCGCGGCCAAGTTCGTGCCCGCGCTCGGTAGGTGGAAGAAGATCGAGCCGACGCGTGCCGCAATGATGCGCGCTGAACTCGAACGGATCGCCGCCACCCCTGGCCTGTCGCGCGACGTGACCGAGCAGGTGACCAAGAGCCTGGCCTGAGGTTGTCATGATCGAGGGATTCGAAGTCCTCACGCACCCTTCGCTGGCCGGCGCCGCGCACGGTTTCCTCGGCCGGCGCGGAGGTGTCAGCGCGGGGCTGATGCACGGCCTGAACGTGGGGTTGGGGTCGGAGGATAATCCCGCCGCCATTGCCGAAAACCGCACTCGCGCGCGCGATGCGGTGTTGTCTGGCGCGGTGCTGGTGACGCCCTTTCAGATCCATTCGGCCGTTGCGCTCACTGTCACCGAGCCGTGGCCAGACGATGATCGCCCCAGGGGCGATGCGCTTGTGACCGACCGGCCCGGGCTGCTGCTCGGCGTGCTCACCGCCGATTGCGTGCCGGTGCTGCTCCATGATGCGCAAGCAGGTGTGATCGGCGCGGCCCATGCCGGCTGGCGCGGCGCGATTGACGGCGTGACCGACGCTACAGTGGCCGCGATGGTGGAATTGGGCGCGAGCGTTGACCGCATCGCTGCGGTGGTCGGCCCATGCATTCAGCAGCCGAGCTATGAAGTCGACGACGCGTTCGAGGCCAACTTCGTCATGGCCGAAACACTCAATGCACGCTTCTTTCGCACCGGCCGCGAAGGGCACGCGTGGTTCGATCTTTCGGGCTATGTCGTGGCGCGGTTGCAGGCGGCAGGCGTGCAGAATGCCGTGCGGCTGGACGAAGACACCTACACCCAAGCGGACCGCTTCTTCAGCTTCCGCCGCGCCACGCATCGTGGCGAGCCGGGCTATGGGCGGCAGATTTCGGTGATCGGGTTGCGGGGATAGCGCCGGTACCGTTGGCGCTCAGTCCAGCAGGCCCCAGGCAAGCAGCTCGGTTTCGAGCGTTTCGGCATCATGGAAATGGTGCGCGTTCCACCCGCAGGCGCGCGCGCTCAGCACATTGGGCAAGCTGTCGTCGATGAACAGCATCCGTGCGGGATCGTGGCCGAAGCGGCCTTGCGCGAGCGCGTAGATCGCCGGATCGGGCTTGACCATCCGCTCGCGGCCCGAGACGACGATGTCGCGAAAGTGGTCGAGCACCGGAAATGTCGGGCGGAACATCGCCCAGGTCTCGGCGCCGAAGTTGGTGATCGCGTAAAGCGGGTGGCCACGCGCGGCCAGTGCCTCGACCAGCGCGGCGGTGCCGGGGATCGGTCCGGGCACGGTTTCGAGCCAGCGCTGCGGGTAAATCGCGATCAGTTCTGCTTCATCGGGAAACAGCGCGGTGCGTTCGGCGACCAGTTGCGCAAGCGGCTTGCCCGCGTCGTGCTCGAAGTTCCACTGCTCGGTGGCGACATGGGCCAGGAACCAGTCGAGCCGGGCGGGATCATCGATCAGCTTGGCGTAAAGATCACGAATCGACCACTTCACCAGCACGCGCCCGATATCGAACACGACCGCATCGATCTTGCCCAATGCGGGAAGACTGGGAGAAGGAGTCAGCACGCCGACTCCATTACCCGCAGATCAGCCCTGGCGTGCCTTGAAGCGACGGTTGGTCTTGTTGATCACGTACGTGCGGCCGCGACGGCGGATCACGCGGTTGTCGCGATGGCGGTCCTTGAGCGACTTCAGGCTGTTGCGAATCTTCATGATATCCCTCACGCCGGATGCTGGTCCGGCAGAAAATTGAAGCCGCGCGGTTAAGGGGACGACAGGTGAAAGTCAACCATTGCGCGGCCGGTGCCGGTGCTCACTCTCCGCGAATCTCGCCCAATTTGCGCTCCCACGCCAGCGCGTGCTGTACGATCGTGTCGAGATCGGCGTATTTCGGCACCCACGGCAAGGTTGCCCTGATGCGGGTGTTGTCTGAGACGAGCGAACCCGAATCGCCCAGCCTGCGCCCTTCGACCTTGCGCTCGATCTTGAGGTTGGTCACCCGGTCGACCGCGTCGAGCACCTCCAGCACCGAGAATCCGCGCCCATAGCCGCAGTTCATGGTGAGCGAGCGTGCCGGTTGGGCGATCAGTGCATCCAGCGCCAGCACATGCGCAGCGGCCAAGTCGGAGACGTGGATGTAATCGCGCACGCCCGTGCCGTCGGGCGTGGCGTAATCGGTGCCGAACACGCCGACATGGCTGCGCTTTCCCAGTGCCGCCTCGACTGCGACCTTGATCAGGTGCGTTGCGCCGGCGGTCGATTGTCCGGTGCGCGTTTGCGGATCGGCGCCCGCCACGTTGAAATAGCGCAGCGCGCAGTGGTTCATCGGATGCGCGTGGCTGACATCGGCCAGCATCGCCTCGGTCATCAGCTTGGACATGCCGTATGGGTTGATCGGCACGCGCGGGGTGTCTTCGGTGACGGGTGATACTTCGGGCGCGCCATATGTGGCGGCGGTCGATGAAAAGATGAAATGCGGAACCACTGCCTTGACCGTTGCGGCGATCAGCGCCCGGCTCTTGGCGGTGTTGTTGTGGTAGTATTTGAGCGGATCGGTAACCGATTCGGGCACGATGATCGATCCGGCGAAATGCATCACGGCTTGCGTGCCTTGCTCGGCGAAGATGCGGGCCAGCAGCGCGGCATCCTCGATATCGCCTTCGTAGAACGGCACATCGTCGGGCACCGCCCAGCCGAAGCCAGTGGTGAGGTTGTCGATCACCGTCACCGGCCAGCCGGCATCGCGCAGCGCGAGCACCGCGTGGCTGCCGATATAGCCGGCGCCGCCGGTTACGAGGACGGGAACTTTAGCGCGTGCAGGATTCGGGTCTGTCATGCGCAATCCGCTATCACGCCCCCGCCCAAAAGTGGTTAACGCGCGTGCGGGTCGTGCAAATCTGTCAAACCGTTCAGCATGGCGCAAGCGGATCCGCCCTAGCCTTGCCGTTGATTCCATTCCGAAAGGCTCCCCATGACCCTGCGCCACACCCTTCAGATGGCAGTCGCTGGCCCGCTGGCTCTTGTCGGCTTGCTGCTCGCTGGCCCGGCGCAGGCGCAATGGCGTGGCGAAGCGATGGGGCACGGCGACTCGATGGGCCGCGGTGATTGGAGCGCGCGGGACCATCGCACCGACAGTTCACGGCCGAGCGGTCGCGTCACCGTCACTCGGCTGCGCTCGGCCGAAGCCGTTGGTGTGCTCGCACACGGCAGCATTGTCATCGGCGCGGGCGATCCGGCCAACACAGGCTTGTCCGACGGGCTGCCGATCTACGAAGCGGCAGTGGCCAGCCAACTCGCGCACGCGGGCTACGATACGCAGGGCCAGTCCCCAAGCGGGGGCCAAGTCGCTGAAATTGCGCTGAGCCACGCCGAAGTCCGCCCCGCCGAACAGCGCCACAAGCCGGTCAGCGGCGCAGCCGAGACCTATGTCAGCAATCGCGGCAGCGGCTTCGGGCTGGCGTTGAACCTCGATTTTTCCAAGCCCAAGGGCCCGGTCATTTCGACCCGCCTCGACGTGCGCATCCGCGACCGTGTAACCAACGCGGTGCTGTGGGAAGGCCACGCCGAAACCGCCGCCTATGAAACCGCAGACGGCCTCGACAACAGCAAGACCGCGGCCAAGCTGAGCGAGGCGCTGTTCGCAGGCTTCCCCAATAGCGCCACCGTGGTCGCGGCGCGGTGATGAAGGGCTTTCCCGGTCGGCATCGCGAGTCTATCGCAGTGGCATGACATCAAATGTAACTGACGCAATCCGCATCGATGCCAATTTCGATTCGGGCAATATCGAAGTCCTGCGCATCGATGCTGCAACCGCCACGCTTGCAATCCGCAAGGACAACGGATCGGACTTTTTCCAGTGGTTCCATTTCCGCGCCTGCGCGGCGGCGGGACAGGAGATGGTGTTGCGGATTACGGGCCTTTGCGCTTCGGCCTATCCGGGTGGCTGGACCGACTATGCGGCCTGTGTTTCCGAGGACCGACAGGTCTGGACCCGTGCCGAAACCGCGTGGGAGCCGGGTGAGGACGGTGGCACGCTGACGATCCGTCACGCTCCCGTTTCGGGCATCGCCTGGTTCGCCTATTTCGCGCCCTATTCGATCGAACGGCATCATGATCTGGTCAGCGAAGCGGCGGGTGGCGAGGGCGTCACGCACCGTTGCCTGGGCACCAGCCTCGACGGACAGCCGATCGATTGCCTCGAACTGGGCGAGGGCGAGACGCAAGTGTGGCTCTATGCGCGCCAGCACCCGGGCGAAACGATGGCCGAATGGTGGATGGAAGGCGCGCTGTCGATGCTGACCGACCCGGCCGATCCGCATGCGCGGCGGTTGCGGCAGAAATGCCGCTTCCACATTGTCCCCAATGCCAACCCCGATGGATCGCGGCGTGGCCACTTGCGCTGCAATGCCATCGGCGTGAACCTCAACCGCGAATGGAATGCTCCCAGCGCGGAACGCTCGCCCGAAGTGCTGGCGATTCGTAACGCCATGGATGAAACCGGCGTGCATTTCGCGATGGATATCCACGGTGACGAGGCAATTCCGGCGGTGTTCCTGGCGGGCTTTGAAGGCATCCCGTCGTGGACCGAGCAGCAGGGCTCCGAATATCGCCGCTACCGTTCGATCCTCGAACGCCGCACGCCCGATTTTCAAACCCGGCGCGGTTACCCCGAAGCCCGGCCCGGCAGTGCCAACTTGTCGATGTCGACCAACCAGCTCGCCGAACGCTTCGGAGCGGGCAATGGTTTGGGCCATGGCTGCGTGGCGATGACGCTGGAAATGCCGTTCAAGGACAACGCCGATCTGCCCGATCCGGTTTACGGCTGGAGCCCCGAACGCTCGATGCTGCTGGGCCGCGAATGCCTGGCTGCGCTCGACGAATGGCTGGCGAGCAAGGCGTGATCTTTACGAGCCGTTAAGGGCTGGGGGCCATGGTACGGGGATGGCCTCAAAAGCTCTCGCCCTGATCGAATCGTCGCCACTGCCGCTGGTCGATCTGGCGCGCTCGTCGATCGTGCTGGGCTGCGCCTTTGCGCTGATCTTCGCCGGACGCGCGCTGCCCTTCTAGGCCGCCAGCCGATAGGGTGCGATTTCACCGGACAGATACAGCTTCTTCGCTTTCGCACGGCTGAGCTTGCCCGACGACGTGCGCGGCAGCGTGCGCGGCGGCACCAGTTCGATCACGCAGTTCATGCCGGTGACCGCGCGGACTTTGTCGCGGATCGCTTCGCGCAGCTTGATGCGTTCCTTGGGATCTGACACGCGGCAATGGACCAGAACGGCGGGGGTTTCCTCACCGTTGTCGGCTTCGACCGAGAACGCGGCGATGTCGCCCTGGTGGAAGCCGGGCAATTGTTCGACCGCCCACTCGATGTCCTGCGGCCAGTGGTTCTTGCCGTTGATGATGATCATGTCCTTCGCCCGGCCGACGATGAACAGGTAGCCTTGCGCCATGTAGCCCATGTCGCCGGTGTCGAGCCAACCACCGACCATGCAGGCGGCGGTCGATTCGGGATCGCGGAAGTACGAATGCATGACCGATGATCCGCGGCACCAGACCTTGCCGATGTTGTGATCGGCGATCGGGGTATCGGCTTCACCGCGCACTTCGACTTCCATGCCGCGCACTGGCACGCCGCAGTTGACGATGGCGCGGTAGCGGGCAGGGCGCGACAAGTCGCGCGGCTGGCCCGAGAGGCGTTCCTCCTCGACCAGTTCGACGCGGATCCCTTCGCCCGGCGGCATGACCGTGACCGCCAGCGTGGCTTCGGCCAGGCCGTAGCTCGGCAGGAAGGCGGCGGCCTTGAAACCGGCCGGCGCGAAGGCGTTGACAAAGCCCTGCATCACGTCGGGGCGGATCATGTCGGCGCCGTTGCCGGCCACGCGCCAGCGCGACAAGTCGAATCGTTCGGCCACGCTGGTCTGGCTCGAGATGCGGCGCGCGCAGATGTCGTAGCCGAAGGTGGGCGAATAGCTGAGCGTGGTGCCGGGGTTGCGGCTGATCAGATCGAGCCACGCCAGCGGGCGGCGAGCAAAGTCCTCGGTCTTGAGGTAATCGACCGACATCTGGTTGGCGATTGGCGAGAGGAAGCAGCCGACCAGCCCCATGTCGTGGTACCATGGCAGCCACGACACCGCGCGATCGCCGTCCTGGAAGCCCATGCCGTAAGCATGCCCAGCAAGATTCGCCAGCAGCGCGCGGTGAGTGACGGCAACGCCGTGTGGAAAGCGCGTCGATCCGCTGGAGTATTGCAGGTAGCAGATGGCGTCGGGATCGGCGGCGGGGAGCGACACTTGCGGCGCTGCTTCGGCGGCGAGATCCTCGTACGTCAGGCCTTCGCAGCCTTGGCGGGCGGCAGCGGCGCCGGCCATTTCGGCCAGTTCGGCGGGATAAAGCAACGTCTTGGGGTCCGAGCTGGCGAGCTGGACTGCCAACTGGTCGATGTAGTTTTCCTTGCCGCCGAAGCTGGTCGGCAGCGGCAGCGGCACCGGCCACACGCCTGCATAGACCGCGCCACAGAACAGGGCCGCGAAATCCGGGCCGGTTTCGGCCACCAGCGCGACGCGATCGCCTGGCACGAAGCCGCGCGCGATCAGCCGGCGCGCGGTGGCGAGGGCGTCTTCGCGCAATTCGCTGAACGGGTAGGGGCGGGTGAGGCGCCCGCGCGGATCGTGGAAATTGAGGCCTTTGGCGCCGGCCGCGGCAAAATCCAGTGCTTCGCCGAAGGTGACGAAATCGGCGTAACGTCGGGGCACGCCATCGTCATTGGGGGTCGCGACGGGTCCGATATCGACCATATCGTACGCAGAAGCGTGTTCGAGGACGCTGGAAACCAGATTCATCAAGTACCCACCATAAGTTGTCTTCATGCGCCGGCCCGCGCCATTCGCCCAACCCGCTTTTGCCCGTCGAGGGTTTTGGGCAAATTGTGCGAATGTTTCCATTGTGCGGCGAGTGTGGCACGAATGTGGCGCAATGGAACGCGCGCCACCAGCATCGGGCCGACCAGGCGGTTCGCGTGCGGACCGCAAGCCGGCGAAACGGGAGCCTCGCGAACGCGTGCCCAACCCGCTCGATCCGGCCAAGCTGAACGAACTGGCGTTATTTTATGCCGCGCGCTTTGCGACCAGCGCGGGCAAGTTGCGTACATATCTGCGCCGCAAGGTGGCTCTGCGCGGCTGGGCCGGCGACGAGGACGCACCTCCGCCCGATATCGATGGCGTAGTCGAACGGATGGTGCGTGCAGGATACGTCGATGATGAAGCGTTCGCTCGCGCGCGCGGTTCGAGCCTGTTGCGGCGTGGCTATGGTGCGCGGCGGATCGACGAAACGCTGCGCGCTGCGGACGTGGACGAGGATTTGCGCGGATCGGCGCGCGGCAGCGAGCGCGAGCGGCGCGAGGCTGCGCTGACAATGGCGCGCAAACGCGGGTTCGGGCCGTTCAGCCGCAGCGCACAGCCGGGCCAGCGGCTTGACCCGGCCGCCCGTGAAAAGCAGCTATCGGCGATGTTGCGCGCTGGTCATCCGCTTGCCAGCGCACGCGAATTGGTCGATGCAGCAACGATCACCGCGGCAGAAAACTGGGTTGGCGAAGACGATGACGAATGAACGGATGAAGGCACATGTCCGCATCGCGGCAGCGATCGCGGCGGTGGCGATGATCGTGAATGCGGCGCCGGTTTCGGCGAAGGCGCCGGCTCATCACAATGCGGCCGTGCAGCGCGTGGCCGAATCGCGCCATCCTGTTTCGGGCCTCAAGGTCATCCCATTGCGCGTCGGCAACGGTGCGGCAGCGCATGCATTCCGCGTCGAACTGGCGAGCAGCTTCGACGAGCAGGAAAAAGGCCTGATGTTCCGCAAGACGCTGGGGCCGACCGAGGGGATGATCTTTCCGATGAGCCCGGCGCGTCCCGCGGCGTTCTGGATGAAGAACACCGTGATCCCGCTCGATATCATCTTCATCGGGCCCGATCACCGGATCGCGAACATTGCTGTCAACGCGCGGCCTTATGACCTGACACCGCTTTATTCGGTGGGGCCGGTGATCGGCGTGCTCGAACTTGCCGGGGGACGGGCTGCGCAGCTCGGGATCGGCACTGGTGACGCGGTGGCCTGGTAGGCAATCGGTTCCGAGCTTGCCCTTCACCCCGCTGTGCGGCTAAGCGCAGCGCGTGAGGGCGGGCGGCAATCCGGCGGACGAGTGGTCAAGATTTTATGAGCTTTTTGGGCAAGATCTTCACGTGGTGGGATGGTGCGACCATCGGCACCTTGCTCCACAGCGCGCGGACGGGCGAAAAAGTCGGCACCGATGCGCAAGGCAACGCTTATTTCCGCGCCAAGAAACGCACCGCCAACGGCGGTCCGTTCGATGGGCGTGAACGCCGCTGGGTGATCTACAACGGCGCCAACGATGCCAGCCGCGTTCCGGCCGAATGGCACGGCTGGCTGCACGGCAATTTCGACGGCACGCCCGAAAGCAACCTGCCGCCAGCACGCATCTGGGAGGTCGATTATACCCCCAACGCTACGGGCACCGTGGGCGCTTATCGCCCCCAAGGCGCGCTTGAACGGGGCGGACATCGTGCGGCTGCGACCGGCGATT
Source organism: Novosphingobium sp. (assembly GCF_025351285.1). Lineage (GTDB taxonomy): Bacteria > Pseudomonadota > Alphaproteobacteria > Sphingomonadales > Sphingomonadaceae > Novosphingobium. The sequence continues at coordinate 9,878 of NZ_JANXWG010000147.1, read as the reverse complement.
ACGATGCCTGGTCGCCGGATGGCGACATTCTGACGAAGTCGCCGGAAGACTGATGTTGCGGTGTAGCCTTCGCATTGCTGCGCTGGCCGGCTTGGCTTTGCTGGGCGGGTGCGACCGCAACAAGGACGTGCCGCCGCCGCCCGAAGCGACCGCCTCCAGAGCCTTGCCCGCGGGCAGCGCCAGCGGCGGGGCGATGGAAGTCGAAGGCGCAACCCCGCTCAAGGACCGGGTGGCGACGCTGGGCCTGCTCAACAAGCGCAACAACATCACCCAGACCTTCACGCTGAAGCCCGGCGAATCGAAGCGCTTCGGCAATACCGTGGTGCGGCTGGCGAGTTGCGAGCGTACCGCGCCGTGGGAAGATCCGCAGGAAACCGGGGCTTTCGTCCAGCTTTTTGTCGAGGAACGCGCCACGGTGCGTGAGAAGCTGGCGTGGCACAAAGTGTTTTCGGGCTGGCTGTTCCTGAATTCGCCTTCGCTCAACGTGGTCGAGCACCCGGTTTACGATGTGTGGGTAAAGGATTGCGCGATGCACTTCCCGGGCGAAGCGCTCCCGGGCGATGCCGCATCGAGCAAGGCCGCGAAACCGAGCGGCAGCGGCAAGAAACCTTCGCCCGCCAAGCCCGCAGTCGCGCCGGCGCCGGTTTCCAGTCCGGCGGCTGCCGAAGCGCCGGACACCGCCACCAACTGAGCTTTTGCCAGGCGCTTGAGGTACTGCGCCTGCGTGATCTCGATCGCGCCCATTGAGGCGAGGTGATCGGTGAGGAACTGGCAATCGAGCAGTTCGGCGCCCGCCTGGCGCAGTGCCGCAACCAGCCATGCCAGCGCGACCTTGCTGGCGTCGGTCATGCGGCTGAACATGCTTTCGCCACAGAACACCCGATCGAACCCCACGCCATAGAGTCCGCCGACGAGATCTTCGCCGTGCCAGCACTCGATCGAATGCGCGAGGCCGATACGGTGCAGTTCGGCGTAGCTGGCCTGGATGCGGTGGCTGATCCAGCTTTCATCTGCGGCCGGGCGCGGTGCGGCGCAAGCGCTGACCACGGCGTCGAAGGCGGTGTTGCAAGTCACGCGGAAACGATCGCGGCGCAGCACTTTGGCCAGCGAATGCGAACAGCGGAATCGGTCGAGCGGCAGGATTGCACGGCGCCTGGGCTCCACCCAGAAGATCTCGGTGTCATCGCGCGCATCGGCCATCGGGAAGATGCCGCTGCGATAAGCCTGCATCAGCAGCGCCGGGGGGATGATCGCCGGGGTGGAAAAATCTGTCATTGCGCCCGCAGCTTGCCCGCCACGTTGCGAAGATCAAGCGGAGTTTCCAATCAGTCTTTCACGCCCGCAGCGCCATCGGCGCGCCAAGGTAGCGGGCTTCAACTTCGGACGCGGGGATCGGCACGCCAAACAGATAGCCCTGGAATTCGACGCAGCCTGCTTCGACCAGCCGCCGCTGTTGTTCCTCGGTTTCGACCCCTTCGGCGATCACTCCGAGCCCGAAGCTGTGCGCAAGCTGGATGATCGCGTTGACCACCGCCTCGCCACCGGGGCCACCAAGATCACTGGCACCAAGATCACTGGCACCAGGATCACTGGCACCAAGATCATTGATGAATGACCGGTCGATCTTGATCCGGTCGACCTTGAAGCGGTGGAGCAGGCTGAGGCTCGAATGGCCGGTGCCGAAATCATCGAGCGCGATCGAAAAGCCCAGCCCGCGCAGGATCGCGAAGTTTTCGACCGTCGTCGGCTCGTCGGTGAGCAGAGATGTTTCGGTCAGTTCGATCTCGTAGCGCGCGGGGTCTATGCCCGCGTGCGCGGCCATCTGCGCGATGCGGGTGCCGAACCCCTGCGCGCGCATCTGCACCGCCGACACGTTGACCGCGATGCGCATGCCGGCCCAGTGGCGGGTTTCCTCGAACACCAGCCGCAGCACAAGTTCGCCAATCGCCATGATCAGTCCGCACTCTTCGGCCTGCGCGATGAACGTGCTGGGTGAGATGTCGTTGAGCAGTGGCTGCGACGACCGCAGCAGCGCCTCGAACGCGATGACGGTGCCGTTGCCATCGACTTGCGGCTGGTAGACCATGTGGAATGCCTGGGCACTCAGCGCGGCGCGCAAACTGGCTTCGATCACGCGGCGGGTGTGGAATTCGGTTTCGAGTTCGGGTTCGAACACGGTCACGCATGCGCGCCCCTGGGCCTTCGAGCGGTAGAGCGCGAGATCGGCCTGGCGCAGCAGGTTCGAGGATTCGATCGCGCCGCTGGCAATGATCGCCAGCCCGATCGAGCAGCCCACGTCCAGCCGGCCGAAATCGCTGTCGACCGGCTTGAGGATCAGCGCCAGCGCACAGTCGGCAAATTCGCGCGCCGCTTGCGGATCGCGCGCGAGGTGCATGTGGACGAATTCATCGCCGCCAAGCCGAGCCGCGAAAGCATTGCCGCGATCGGGCTTCAGTTGCAGCAAGCGGTTTGCCACGGCCTTGAGCAGCTCGTCGCCGGCTTGGTGGCCGAGCGTGTCGTTGACCTCCTTGAAGCGATCGAGGTCGATGGCCATCACCACCAGAACCCGCCGGCTGCGGCCAGCTTCTGCAAGCAGTTCGGGCATCTGTTCGAACAGCATCGCACGGTTGGGCAGGCCGGTAAGCATGTCGTGGAACGCGAGATGGCGGGCGCGAGCCTCGCTTGCGATCAGATCGTCGACCACTTTCGCGCTGCGCCGCATGATCATCCAGCCGACCAGCCCGAACAGCAGCACCGCGGCGCCAAGCCAGATCCGCATCTGGTTGTAGAGCGCAGAACCCGGCTGGCGCGGGGTCCACGCGAATCCGCCGATCTCTTTGCCGGACATATCGCGCAGCGGGACGTAAGCCTTGCCGTGGGCTGCTTGCGCCGAGGTGACAACATCGAGATCGTCGAGCAGGTAGAACGCAGCGAAACCCCGCATCATCGGCTTGTTCACGGGCATTGCGGTCAGCACGATCGGCGCGCGCGGCCCCTTGGGCAGGATCAGCCCGATGTCAGGCTGGATCAATGTGGCGATGAGAATGCAGATCTGCCCATCGATCTTGACCAGGCCATGCGCCTGGATCGGGTGCGTAACCGTATCTTTTGCGGCCGTCGGCACGATCGGCGGCCGCTGCGCCTCGCGCTGTCGCAATTCGCGAACCAGCGCGCCGAACTGCGGAGCGAAATCGGGATAAGCGCTCTTCGGTGGTCGTTGCCGGCCCATGACGGAGGCGTAGATCGGCACGCCCCCACCATCGATCATGAACGTGTGGGTGATGCCGTTGAACGTGAAGAACTGAGCGCCGAAATCGCGGTCGGCGAAAGCGGCATCGAAGTTGTGATCGAGCTTCTGGACGGCCTCGTCCCAGTCCGATTGGGGCGCCATGCCCAGTTCGTATTGTTCGATCTGGCGCGAGAAGCCCTGCGCCACGACGGCGCTCTCGCGCTCTGCCGCAGTGCGATCGAAGCGTGTCACAAGATACATCGCCAGCGCCACAAGCAGGATCAGGCCGCCAAGCGTCAGCGCCGCAATCGGCAGCAGAAGCTGTCGCTTTCGAGATTTCTCGATGCGGGTCGCGTGGGCGGTCAAGCTGACCTGATCCTCTTGCAGCGTCAAATATTGCAAAGGTTTAGACACGGTAAAGCTAAGATTGCGCTAACGGCAGCTAGGGGGCGTGCGGACCAGCCTCGATCGCGCTCGCCAGCGGTGGCCGATTGCCTGGTCGACGCACGTCGCGCGTGCAGATAGGTTACGCGGGCAAGCGCGGCGGGCGCGGCCGTGCAAGGGGCCAAGCATAGGGACTGGGGGCATGCAAAGGGTCATCGACTGGCTACAGCCCCTGCGGTCGAGGTTGGCCGGGTTCCAGCCAGCCCGTACCGCGCGCGGCCGGCTGTTGCTGGCCATGGCCGCGCTGGCCATGATGATTGCGCTGGTGGCGCCGCTGTTCCACGATCCGGTCGACCGTGCGGCGATGCCGGTGCATGCCGGCATCGCCGATTTCAGCGGGTATGGTGCGTTCAACCGCCCGATCGAACTGAGCGGTTCGTGGGTGGTGACCTGGCTTGGCGGGGGGACAGGCGCTAACCGGCCCGTGGTTGGCGCGCAGACCGTGCTGCGGGTGCCCGGTCCGTGGCGGGGCGCCGCTTATCCGGGCGGCCGGCTGCCCGAATCGGGCGTCGTGCGGTTCGAGACCGTGCTGCGGGGGCTTCCGCCGGGGCGGTACCAGCTTTACCTCGCGCCGATCACCGCCGCGAGCCGGATCATCGTCGATGGCGAAGTGCAATCGGCGCGCGGCACGCTCGGCGCGACCAAGGCCACTGTCCGTTACGACATTCGTTCGCAGACAGTGCCGCTGGTGTCCATCGGACGCGATCTGAATGTCAGGATCGAGATGGCCTCGATCCTCCACCGCGAAAACGGCTTGCAGGAAAGCCCGGTGATCGGCGCCACGCAGCCCATGGAGGACTGGTATGCGCTGAAATGGGCGCGGATGATGCTGTATGATCTTTCGCTGCTGTTGATCGCGGCGTTGGGCATCGCGCTGTTTCTCTATCGGCCGCGCGATCGTGCTTCGCTCTATTTCGGCTTGGCTTGCCTGGCCTACCTGCCCAATTCGGCGATCATCGGCTTCGACAACGTGCTGCTGATCGCGTTCCCGGGGCTGACATTCCCGACCATGATGGCGACCCAGTATCTGGGCGGCACGATCGCGATGATGTTCTTCCTTGCTACCGCGAACACGCTGTATCCGCGCGAAAGTCCGCGCCGGATGTTCGGCCTGATCATCGGCATGTTCCTGGCCTTCCTGCTCGCGCAGATCGTGCTGTTCGGCGTGCTGGGTGATACGTTGACCGCCAGCCACATCCAGCGCGGTTTCATTGTGCTGACTTTGGCGACGCTGTTCTGGGTGGTGGGGATCCTTGTCCGGGCCGTCTCGCGCGGGCGCGAGGGCGCTCTGCTGTTCCTGTTCGGCATCGCACTGTTCGTGGCATCGTTCGCGGTCGAGGCGGTGGTGGTCGAAGGCTGGGTCGCGGCAGATCGCGCGCAGGCTTACGAATTCATCTCGCTCGGCGTGCTCATGGTGCTCTATTCGCACATGCTGCTGATGGCCGAACGGTTCAGCCTTGCCGTGATGCGCGCCGAGGACAGCAACGCCGATCTGCGCGAGCTGATCGCGGTCAACACCGCCATTACAAGCGACCTGCAACTGCGCCCGCTGCTCGAACGCATCGTCAATGTCACCACGCGGATCATCCATGCCGATCGCACCTCGCTGTTCCTGGCGGGCGACCTGGGCGATGATGTCGCCACCGGCCCGCACCGGCTGGGGCCCAATAGACCCGTTCAGGGTGACGAACTGGCCGCCCTCGTGGCCGAAGGAGTCGGCGCCGGGCAGATCGCCTTTGCCTCGGGCACCGGCCTTGCCGGGCACAGCTTCCGCACTGGCGAGATCGTCGCGGTGCCCGATGCCTATGCCGATCCGCGCTTCAACCCGGCAATCGACGCGCAGACCGGCTATCGCACCAAAAGCGCGCTGAGCATCCCCATCACCACGCGCGACGGGCGCCGGTTGGGGGTGATGCAAGCGCTCAACCGGCTCGACGGGCTGCCGTTCGACGCAGACGATGTGGTGAGGATGGCCGCATTCGGTGCGCAGGCCGCCATCGCACTCGACAATGCGCGGCTGTTTTCCGAACTGATCGCCGAGCGCAATTTCGACGAGAACATCATGCGCTCTATGGCCGGCGGGGTGGTCGCGATCGATGCGGCGTGGCGCGTGACCAAGATCAACCGCGCCGCAGGAACGATCCTGGGTCTTGACGAAACGGTGCTTGCGGGCAGCGATGCGCGGCCGTTCGTGGCCCGCACCAACCCCGTGCTGGTCGAAGAGGTCGATGCCGTGCTGGGCGGCGGTGAATCCAAACTGTTGCTCGATTACGATCTGGTGGTCGCCGATGGGGGCGTGCGCGCGGTGAACCTCTCGATCGTTCCGCTCGAAGGCGATTCGCCGAACCACGGCCGGTCGGGTGTGCTGGTGGTGATCGAGGACCTCAGCAGCGAAAAACGCCTCCAGGGCGCAATGCGAAGGTTCCTTACCCAGGATGTGGTCGATCAGGTCATGGGGCGCGAGGACGGCTTGTTGTTCGGCACCGCCTGCACCGCCAGCGTGCTGTTCGCCGATGTGCGCAACTTCACGGGCCTGGCCGAACGGTTGAGTGCGCGCGAAACGGTCGAGACGCTTAACGAACTGTTCGGCGAACTGTTCGAGGCGGTGGCGGCGCACGATGGCGTGCTGGACAAGTTCCTCGGCGACGGTGTGATGGCGGTATATGGCGCGCCGCTGTCGCGCGGGCCCGATGCGGTCAACGCGGTATCGAGCGCGCTGGCGATGATCGATGCGCTGGTGGCGATCAATGCGCGGCGGTGCGCGCGCGGCGCGCCCGAATTGCGGCTCGGGCTGGGCGTGACTACCGGCGAGGTGGTCGCGGGCACGATCGGCAGCCCCAAGCGGATGGACTACACCGTGATCGGCGACAGCGTGAACCTGGCGTCGCGGCTCCAGGAACTGACGCGCGATTACAGCATCGACCTGCTGGTATGCGAACGGACGGCTTCGCTGGTCGAAGGCCGGTTCAAGGTGCGGCTGGTCGATCGCATCCGCGTGCGTGGGCGGGCAACGGCTTGCGCGATTTACGCTGTCGAAGGGCCAGCCTGATGGCCGTGCCAACCTCGCCGCTTGCACATTCCCTACCAAGCCACTAGGGACGCTCCCGCACAGGAGTGTAGCTCAGTTGGTAGAGCATCGGTCTCCAAAACCGAGGGCCGTGGGTTCGAGTCCCTCCACTCCTGCCAAAATCACCAAGATTCGCCAAAAAGATTTAAGGGCCGAGTTGCGCGCGCAAGCGTTGCTGCAACGATGTTCGCGCGCTGCGGCATGATTGGCACCGAGACGAAAGCGATGGTCGCGCGATGGTAATGAACCTGTGGAAATGAGATTGATCGTCGGTTACGGCGTGCTGCTGGTGCTGGTGCTGAGCGCCGTGGCACTGGCACTGCAATACTATTTCAGCCGCCGCGCCCGCTATCGTGAACGCTGGCGGATCGACGATGAGAAGCTGCCGCCTGGCTGGTGGAACCGGCGCTGAATTTCAGGTCAGGCGCTCGTGTTCCCCACCCTCTTGCGTTTTTGTGGCACTCGGCCTAGATCACATTCGTCTTCTGACATCGGAAAATCGCCAAGCCCCTCCCGGATCTGTCCGGGGCGGCGATGACCCCTAGCCGGAAGCCGCGATTTGCAACTGTCAGGAACCCGACAAGTCATGGCCAAGACCAGCCCCGGCGAATTCGTCAACCAGGTGCGTGCCGAAGCGCGCAAGGTGGTGTGGCCCAGCCGCCAGGAAACCACCACCACCGCGATCTTCGTGGGACTGATGATGGTTGTCCTCTCGGTGTTCTTCCTTGGCATCGACACGCTGTTCGGCGCGATTGTCAGCTTCCTGCTCAAGCTCGCGTAACCCGCGCAGCTTACCCTTTCAACGCCTTTCGCCGAGAGACTGTCCATGGCCCGCTGGTACATCATCCACGCCTATTCCGGCTTCGAGAACAAGGTCCGCGAATCGATCCTGTCCGAGGCCGAACGCATGGGCCTGACCCAACTGGTCGAAGACGTCGAAGTGCCGACCGAAACGATCACCGAGGTCAAGCGCGGCAAGAAGGTCCAGGTCGAACGCAAGTTCATGCCTGGCTACGTGCTCGCCAAGCTGGCGATGAACGATGATGTCTACCACCTGATCAAGAACACGCCGAAGGTCACCGGCTTCCTGGGTTCGATGGGCAAGCCGCAGCCGATTTCGGACCGTGAAGCCGCCCGCTATTTCGGCGCGCGCGACCAGGCCGCAGCCGAACCGCGCCGCCAGGTCAGCGTCGATTACGAGATCGGCGATTCGGTCAAGGTCAACGCCGGCCCGTTCGCCAGCTTCACCGGCGTGGTCGAGGAACTCGATTTCGACAAGAACCGCGTCAAGGTCTCGGTCTCGATCTTCGGCCGCGCGACCCCGGTCGAACTCGGCTTCGAGGAAGTCGAACTCTCCAAGTAAGCTTGCCATTTGCGGCTTCTGTCGCTAACGGCGCGCACTTCGCTGACGATTTTCGCTGGCGAATCTCCGCGGGAGGCGAACTTCGGTTCGTTGCTTGACCGCTCACTCTGAGCTCGCTTGACGGGCAACAGGAAGAAAGGAGGCCCTTCGTGGCCAAGAAAATCGAAGGCTATATCAAGCTGCAGGTTCCTGCAGGTGAAGCCAAGCCCGCGCCGCCGATCGGGCCGGCGCTGGGTCAGCGCGGCGTGAACATCATGGAATTCTGCAAGCAGTTCAACGCTGCCACGCAGGACGTGGACAAGGGCACCCCGCTCCCCACCGTCATCACCGTGTTCGCGGATCGCAGCTTTACCTTCAAGACCAAGACCCCGCCTGCAACCTTCCTGATCAAGAAGGCGCTGGGCATAAAGTCGGGTTCGAAGGAGCCGAGCAAGATTTCGGCCGGAACCATCACGCGTGCGCAACTGGCCGATATCGCCACCGCCAAGATGGTCGATCTCAACGCCAACGATCTCGACTCCGCCGTCAAGATCATCGAAGGTTCCGCCCGCGCGATGGGCATCCAGGTCGTGGAGGGCTGATCCGATGGTATTTCAATCCAAGAAGCAAAAGTCGCTCGGCACCAAGCTTGGTGACAACATGAAGCTCTATGGCATTGGCGAAGCGCTGCAGGCGCTGCGCGATCTCAAGACCACCAAGTTCGACGAGACGGTCGAAGTCGCGCTCAACCTGGGCGTCGATCCGCGCCACGCCGACCAGATGGTCCGCGGCATGGTCACGCTGCCTTCGGGCACCGGCAAGGACGTCAAGGTTGCGGTGTTCGCGCGCGGCGACAAGGCCGAAGCGGCTCTGGCGGCAGGCGCTGACAGGGTCGGTGCCGAAGATCTGATGGAAGACATGCTGGCCGGCAATCTCGATTACGGCCGCGTGATCGCCACGCCCGACATGATGGCCGTGGTCGGGCGCCTGGGCAAGACACTGGGTCCCAAGGGCCTGATGCCGAACCCCAAGCTGGGCACCGTCACCCCCAACGTCGCCGAAGCGGTCAAGGCAGCCAAGGGCGGCCAGATCGAATTCCGTGTCGAAAAGGCCGGGATCATCCACGGCGGCATCGGCAAGATGAGCTTCTCGGACGCGGCGCTGCGCGCCAACTTCGATGCGTTCGTCGATGCGATCGTCAAGGCCAAGCCGGCCGGCGCCAAGGGCAAGTACGTGAAGAAGATCTCACTCAGCTCGTCGATGGGCCCCGGCCTCAAGATCGACGTCGCCGAAGTTTACGCCGGCTGATCTGATCAATTCAAGACACAGAAAAGGCCGGGAAGCGCAAGCTTCCCGGCCTTTTTGTTGGGCGCGTCTGATCCCGATGCCCCGTTCGTGTCGAGCGAAGTCGAGACACGCTGGCGCTGCGCAAACGTGCCTCGACTTTATACCTGAAACCAGGTCGCGCCCCTTAACCAGCTTTGTCAGTACATCGGGACCTGGATAGGCTTCACCGATGTCGATCTTGATCGATTCTGCCATGCGCTCGCCGATCTGCAGGTTGTACTTTTTACGAATGTACTGGACAATGGCTTCATCCATCTTGTCGCCACCCATGCGAGTAGACTGGGCATAAACGATCCCGGCCAGTGAAATCACGGCGACTTCCGTCGTGCCGCCGCCGATATCGACGATCATGTTGCCCGACGCCTCGGTGATCGGAAGTCCGGCGCCGATGGAGGCAGCCATGGGTTCCTCGATCAGGTAGACCTCTCGAGCTCCGGCCGATTCGGCTG
>NZ_JANXWG010000141.1 GCF_025351285.1 Novosphingobium sp. | reverse complement strand
CAAGATCAGCGACCAGGCCGCGATCGAGGCCGCCGGGCACGATCGCAAGGCGCTGGCGTCGCGGCTGGTGCTGGCTTTCCTGACGCAAGCCATCAGCCACGGCTATTTCCACGCCGACATGCACCAAGGCAACCTGTTCGTCGAACCCGACGGCACCATCGCCGCGATCGACTTCGGCATCATGGGCCGGATCGACCGCCGCGCGCGCGTCTGGCTGGCCGAAATCCTCTACGGGCTGACCACCGGCAATTACCGCCGCGTGGCGGAAATCCACTTCGAGGCGCAATACGTGCCCAGCTACCATTCGGTCGAGGAATTCGCGACCGCCCTGCGCGCGGTGGGTGAACCGATGCGCGGGCGCCCCGTCAGCGAATTGTCGGTCGGCCAGATGCTCGACGGGCTGTTCGCGATCACCCGCGATTTCGATATGCAGACCCAGCCGCACCTGCTGCTGCTGCAGAAGACAATGGTGATGGTTGAAGGCATCGCGCAAAGCCTCGATCCCGAAATCAACATGTGGGACACTGCCGCACCCTTCGTGCGCGACTGGATCAGGGGTGAACTGGGCCCCGAAGCCGCGATTGCCGAACGCGTCCGCGAGGATCTCGATACGCTGTCGCGCGTCCCCGCGCTGATCCGCCGGGTGGAGGAGATGTTCCCACCCAAGGGCGGCGCGCCCGAAGCGCCGCCGCTACCGCACATCGACCTGATGTGGGACCGCAAGCGCGATAGAACGGGCTCGGGCACCCCCACGTTCAACCTGCTGCTTGCCGCCGCTATGGGAATCGCGGGGACCATCGCCACGCACCTGCTCGGCTGGTGGTGAGCGACGCAGCGCCCGCGACTGCGCCGATTGCCGGCCTGCGCCTGCCGCACCGCCATTTCAACGCGCTCGATTTCTCACGGCTTTTGGCGGCGGTGGCGGTGCTGTTCTGGCATTACCAGCACTTTTACGTGGCGCCTGGCTGGGACCATTTCCACGTAAACCGCGCCCGCGAACCGCTCTATCCGTGGCTGGCGTTCGTCTTCGATCACGGCGCCGATGCGGTCCAGTACTTCTGGGCGGTTTCGGGCTTCGTGTTCGCGCATGTCTATCTCGCGGACCCAGGTACACGCGGCCGCTTCTGGCTGGCGCGCGTGGCGCGGCTGTGGCCGCTGCATCTCCTCACATTGGGGCTGGTCGCCGCAATGCAGGCCGTGGCGCTGGCACGTTGGGGCGATTTCTACATCTATGAATGGAACGACGCGCGGCACTTCGCGCTAAGCCTGTTCCTGGCGCAATACTGGGGTTTCCAGGCCAACCAGTCGTTCAACGGCCCATCATGGTCGCTGTCGACGGAGATCGTGGCCTATGCCGCGTTCTGGTTGCTGCTACCCGCACTGCGCCGGGCCGCGCTCGTCGTTGCGCTGGCGGTGGCGGCACTGACCGGCGCGATGGTGCTGGGCAAAGCGCCCGACGCGGACGTGCTGACGTGCGTGTTCTATTTCTTCGCCGGGTTGGCATTTTACGTTGCGATGCTGCGCGGGTTCGTGGTCCCGCGTGCGCTGATCCCGCTTGCGCTGGTGCTGATCGTGATCGCCGTCGCGATCAATATGGCCGGAGGCGCCGCGGTCTACATTCGCCTGGCCGCAATCTTCGCGCTGCTGTCGCTGGCCGTGGGCATTGACCATCTCGATCCGTCCGGACGGCTGCGCTTCGGCAAGACGCTGGGCGATGCCTCCTACGGCATCTACTTGTGGCACTTTCCGATCCAGCTTGCGCTGGTGCTGCTGCTTCCCAACATCCGCGCCATGGCCCACCAGCCTAGCTTCCTGGTGTTTTTCATCGGTGCCGCGTGCCTGGCCGGCCTGGCCTCGCACCGGTGGATCGAACGGCCGGCGCAACGTTGGGTCATGCGGTGGGGCGGGAGGTTCGTCCGCACGCCCGCAAAAGTCGCTGGCACGGGATAAGATTTACCCGGTGATTTCTTCGATCGGGTGATGCGGCAGCAAGCGCCAGGCGATCCCCAGCAGCACGACATGAAACCCCTCCACCGCCATCGGCACGGCGAATCCCGGGTACGTGCCGTCGATCGCCAGGCTCAGAGCGCGGACGGTCAGCGCGGTGCCGAACAGCAGCGCGGGGATCAGCAGCAGATCGGCGTTTCGATGCCAGGCGCCGGTCATCATGCAGACCGCGGCCACGCCGAAAAACGCCGTGAAATCAGCGCGCAGCACCGCCAGGCCTTGCGTACCCACAGGAGCAAGTCCGAACTGCGATCCGGCATAGACCGGATTGGTCAGGAAACTGATCGCCAAGTAGAGATCGAACATCCCCGCCAGGAAGATCACCGCAGTCAGGATCAAGCGCATCGCGATTCCTTTGCAAGAAAGCCCGGCCTTTCAGCCTCATGACTTGAACGCACATCCAAGGCATATGGCCTGATCGGCCACGCCATCCACGACTTGCTAACCATTCTGCGGCATTGCACAAGCGCACAACCATGAACAACAAGCGCATCCTGCTCATCGTCGGTGGTGGCATTGCCGCCTACAAGGCGTGCGAACTGATCCGGCTGCTCCGCGGCGCGGGGGCCACGGTAACGTGCGTGTTGACCGAGGGCGGCGCGAAGTTCATCACCGCGCTGACCTTGGCCGCGCTGTCCGAGAACCAGGTCCACACCACGCTGTGGGATCTCAAGAACGAAGTAGAGATGGGGCACATCCGCCTCAGCCGCGAGGCCGACCTTGTGGTGGTGTGTCCGGCCAGCGCTGATCTGCTCGCCAAGATGGCCGGCGGAATGGCCGACGATCTCGCCACCACGCTGCTGCTCGCCACCGACAAGCCGGTGGTGGCGGTGCCCGCGATGAACGTGCGGATGTGGGAGCACCCCGCAACTCGCCGCAACGTGAGCTGGCTTGCCGACAACGGCGTGATCGTGATGGAGCCCGACGAAGGCCCGATGGCCTGCGGTGAATACGGACCGGGCCGCCTGCCCGAACCGCCCGCGATCCTGGGCCTGATCCGCGCGGTGCTGGGCGGCGCCACGGCGGAAGAAGACGATGACGATGATCTTCCGCAGCTTCCCGGGCTCGAAGCCATCAGCTCTATGGCACAGACTGACGAAGATGCCGGTGCAAACGGCAATTCGAGCGGATTCGTTGCCGAAGGCTTCGGCCTCGGTGGTCTTTCGGGCTCCTTGATCAAGCGCAAGCCGCCCGCAGAAGAGGGATCGGAGGGCACCGTAGCTGACCCGAACCCCCCGTTCCTGCCCGACGAAGTGCCCATTCCCGGAACCGCGGCGGCAATGCCGATGCTCGCCGGCGGCTTGGTGCTGGCGCGCAAGGGCGCCGCTCGCTCTGCGCCGCCGACCGATCCCGATGCAATCAACCACACCGTCTCTTCGAGCGCGCTACCGCCAGAAATGCTTGCCGAAATGCTCGGCGAAGCGGCGAACGATCCTTACGCAGCCGAGCCGTGGCCGACCACGCCTGGCCCGCTCACCGGCCGCCACGTGCTGGTCACCGCCGGCCCGACGCACGAGGCAATCGATCCGGTGCGCTATCTTGCCAACCGCTCGTCGGGCAAGCAGGGCTATGCGATTGCCGCTGCCGCCGCGCGGGCCGGTGCGAAAGTCACGCTCGTTTCGGGACCGGTAGCACTCGCCACTCCGCGCGGGGTCGAGCGGATCGACACCGAATCCGCGCGCGACATGGCCGCCGCAGTCAAGGATCACTTGCCCGCCGATGTCGCGATCATGGTCGCCGCGGTGGCTGACTGGCGCACCGTTTCGGTTGCGGGCAAAAAGATGAAGAAGCGCGGCAGCGCCCCTCCCGCGCTCATGCTGACCGAAAATCCAGACATACTTGCCACCGTAGCGGGCAGCCCCGATCGGCCGCTGCTGCTGGTCGGCTTTGCCGCCGAGACCGACGACGTGCTCGCCAACGCCACCGAAAAACGCCGCCGCAAGGGCGCCGACTGGATCATCGCCAACGACGTTTCGGGCGCACCGGGCAAGAGCGTGATGGGCGGCGATGCCAACGTCGTCCACATCGTTAGCGAAACCGGCGTCGAAAGCCTGCCCGAAATGGCCAAGCACCTCGTTGCCGAAGCGATCGTAGCGCGGATCGCCACCGCGCTCGGGCCGCCGCCGGCGCCGGTGGTCGATGACTTCGAACCTGCGATAGAGCCAGTTGGGGAAAATTCCGAAAATACCCCCGGAACCCCCGCCGAAGCACAACAATCATGAGGCCATCGGCATGACCGTCCCGGTCCTGGTTCGCCGCCTGCCCGGCAATGACGACCTGCCCCTGCCCGCTTACGCCACCGATGGCGCGGCGGGTATGGACGTGATCGCGGCCGAGCACGTCACGCTGGCACCGGGCGCGCGGCACGCGGTAACCACAGGGCTGGCGATGGCGATCCCGCCCGGCTTTGAAATCCAGGTCCGCCCGCGTTCGGGTCTCGCGCTCAAGCACGGGATCAGCGTGCCCAACACCCCCGGCACGATCGATTCGGACTATCGCGGCGAATTGAAGGTGATCCTGATCAACCTGGGCGACGCCCCGTTCGAAGTCCGCCGCGGCGATCGCATCGCGCAACTGGTGCTGGCGCCGGTGGTGCAGGCGGCCTGGCTCGAGGTCGAACATCTCGATGAAACCGCCCGCGGCGCGGGCGGTTTCGGATCGACTGGCCCAAGTTCCGGGGGCGGCGTTGTTGCGCCAGGAAACTAGCGCACCACCGCCTTCTTCTTTTCGGGCGCGATCGAAATGTGCACGGTCTGACCCGAATTTCCGGGGAAGCCGGTAAACATGGCTTCGACCAGGTTGGGCACCAGATACGTCAGGTTGCCCGAAGTCGAAGCGGCCTGCGCCTTGCCTTCGAACAGTCGCTGACCATCCTTCCGATCGATTCGCAGATCGATCTTGCTCTGAAACACACGCACCACGTCGATGCCGCTGTCGTAGAAAAACGGATCGTACCAGCCGTAGCCCCAGCCGCCGCCGCGATAGAACCCGCTGCCCCCGAAGCCGCCACCACCAAAACCACCATAATACCCACCGTAGCGGCCGCGGCCGAAACCGCCCCCAAATCCGTTGCCGAAGCCGCCGCCGTACCACGGGCTCCAGAACGGATCGTACGCCGGGCCGACGTTGCGCACCCGGTCATGCCCCTGGTCGACCGAATAGCCGAAGTGGACGATCAGATCGGCATTGGCCGGGCTTGCCGCCTGGACATAACCCAACTGGGCCAGGTGCCCGGACACGTTGCCGGCATATTGTGCGAATTCGAGCCCGCCCTGATCGCGCGGATCTTCGGGCACCACCGCGAAGGTTTGCCCCTGAGGCGTGGGCAAGGCCGCCGAGAAGCGCGAAACCTTGGCATCGAACGTCTCGGCACAGCCCGACACTGCGAGCGCAAGCGGCACCACAGCGAGGGCCAGCTTGCCGAAGTTGAAAGACAGTTTCATGTGCGCGATCTCCAGTGCAGTCGGGCTGCCCGGATCCAGGAATGCGGTCCGGGCGCGCGACCTGCATATCATGCCTGTGCTTACACCCAAATTGCTGAACCGCCATTGAATGCACCGATCGGCCTGAACGTAACCCGATCAGCGGGTTGGGCGCGTATCGGCGATGGCCACACGTTCGCTTCAACGCGCGTCAATTTACTATTGCGTCTCGTTCGCAATAAGCTATTGAGTATTCCAGTCAGTGGAGATTCGCATGATCGTCTGCAGTTGCAATTTCATCCGTGAACAACAGATTCGCGATGCAGCGCGTGATGGCATCGTTGCGGTTGAGGACATTTACGAACACCTCGGCTGCCAACCCAACTGCTGCCAGTGTTTTCCCTTTGCCGAACAGATCATCCGCGAAGAGACTCGCCTGGCCGCCTGACGGCGCCACCTGATATTGCCCCCGGATTATGCGGCGATACCCTCCGCATGGGCTGGTTATCGCTCGCCAGCTTGCTATCCTGCTCGGCGTCACTGCGGAGATTGCGGATCATGAAGGGCGACCCCAAAGTCATCGGCCTGTTGAACGAGGCGCTCAAGAACGAGCTGACCGCGATCAACCAGTATTTCCTCCATTTCCGCATGCTCAAGCACTGGGGCGTCGACCGCCTGGCGCAATACGAATACGGCGAATCGATCGACGAGATGAAGCACGCCGACAAGCTGGCTGACCGGATCTTCTTCCTCGACGGGCTGCCCAATTTCCAGGATCTCGGCCGGCTGCGCATCGGCGAAAGCGTCGAAGAAATCCTCAAGGCCGATCTCGCGCTCGAAATGGATGCCTTGCCCCAGTTGAAGGGCGCGATCGCCTATTGCGAGGAAGTCCGCGACTACGTCAGCCGCGACCTGTTCGCCGAAATCCTCGAAAGCGAGGAAGAACACGTCGACACCATCGAGCGCCAGTTCGACATGATCGAGCGCATGGGCTTGCAGAACTACATCCAGTTGCAATCGCAGGACAAATCCGAATCTTGAAGGCCTAACCCCGCACCAGCCCCAGCGCGCGATA
>NZ_JANXWG010000133.1 GCF_025351285.1 Novosphingobium sp. | reverse complement strand
CGCGTGGTGACCACGTTCTTGCCCGAGGCGAGAAGCAGGCACAGCTCGTCGATATCGGTGCCCTGCCGCATGTAGAGCACGCAATCGGCCGGCGTGTTCACCATTGCGTCGACCGAATTGGTGGCGAGGATTCCGGTCTCGGGCGCACCACACAGTGTACCCGCGTCCTGCCCGACCTTGGCCGGATTGCTGACCCACAGCCCGGCCAGCTCCATGCCGGGATGCTCGATCACCGCGCGCAATGCACGGGTGCCGATATTGCCGGTGGCCCATTGGATCACGCGGATTTTCTTCGCATTCGTCATGGCGGCTCCAAAGGTCATGGCGGCAGGACCGCCGAGGCATCCTGATGAAGATCGGGCGAATCCGCGCGCCAGCGCACCGATCCGAACGGGCGTTCGAGCTTGCGCCGCACCACGCGCGGGGAGCCCGGCACGACATGGGTATCGACTGCGGCTTGCGCCTCGAGGTCAGCGGCGGTGTGCCGGTCGCGCATCCGCAGATAATCACCCCAGGCGGGGAACTGGTAGCGTTCGGTCCACACGCGCGGATCGGCGATGTCGCGCGACAGCGACCAGCCGAACGCGCCATTGCGCTGGCGCGAACGGCGCAACCCGCGCATCGCATCGTAGAATTCGCGCGCGTTGGCCGGATCGACCACGTAATCGAGCGAGATCACCACCGGGCCAGAACGCATCGTCAGCGCCATGCCCACTTCGGGCGTGTTGGGGATCACCACCTGCTGCGCCGCTTCGACCGAAGCCTCTGGCAAGCGCAGAACGAAGCCGAGCAGCGCGGTCAAAGCCAGCAGCGCGCCGCTCGCCTCCATCGCCGTGGCCACGCCATAATGCGTGGCGAACGCGCCCCACAAGCCGGCGCCGATCGCGATCCCACCAGTCAGCGCCGATTGGTAAAGCGACAGCGCGCGCGCGGTTACCCAGCGCGGTGCGGCCATCTGCACGCTGACGTTGAGCAGCGCCACGGTGACGATATTGGCCGCGCCCATGATCCCCAGCAGCACGCCGGTTGCCCACAAGTTGCGGCTGAGCCCGATCCCCGCCAGCGCCGCGCCGCCGATCACCGCCAGCGCGCGCAGCGATCCTTCGGTGCCGAACTTGTCGCGTGCCTCGGCCACCAGCAGCGCGCCACCCACCGCGCCCACGCCCGTCGCGCCCAGCAGCAGCCCAAACACGCCGGCATTGCCGTGGAGCAGGTCCTTGGCCACCAGCGGCGCCAGCGCGGCCGAGGAGGCGCTGACCGCGCCGAAGGCAAACGCGCGCGCCAGCACCGTGCGGATCGGCGCGGCGTGCCAGGCATAGCGCGCGCCCGACACGATCGCGCGGTCGATCCGCTCGGGCGGCAGCCGCGAAGGCACGTGCTTGCGCCGCCACAGCAGGAAAATCACCAGCAGCGGCAGGTAGCACGCGGCATTGATCGCGAAGGCCGCCTGCGCGCCCAATGCCAGCACCACCAGCCCGCCCAGCGCCGGGCCGAAGCTGCGCGCCAGGTTGTAGCTGATCGTGCCGAGCGCGACGGCCGGCGGCAGCAATTCGGGCGCGACCAGTTCGCCGATCGAGGCTTGCCACGCCGGGCCATAGAGCGCCACGCCGCCGCCGATCAGCGCGCAGCCAGCCAGCAGCACCCACGGGCTGGTCAAGTGGAAAAACGCCAGCGTGGTCAGGATCACGCCGCAGAACGAGGCGAAGGCAAGGCCCGTGATCGCGATACGCCGCCGGTCGAACATGTCGGCAATCGCGCCGGCGGGCACCGCCACCAGCATCAGCGGCAGCATCAGCGCGCTCTGCACCAGCGCGACCATCCCCGCCGACGTGGTCAGTCGCGTCATTTCCCACGCCGCGCCGACGCCCAGGATCAGTTGCCCGAAGTTCGACAGCAGGCTGGCGATCCACACGCGGCGGTAGAGCGGCTCGGCCAAAGGCGCGAAGCGGCCTACGCGGGGGGCGGTTATCGCGTCATTGGGAAGGCTGGCCATCACCCAGCCTAGGCGCGCGCGGGCTCACACGGAAATGCGGTTTGGCGATCAATCGCGGGTGCGATACGGAAGGTCTTGGCGTCACGAACGGCCATGCGATAGCGCGGGATCACAGTTCCAAACGCCCGAGAGGTCCCTCATGTCCGAAGCCTATATCATCGACGCCGTCCGCACGCCGCGCAGCATCGGCAAGGTCGGCAAGGGCGCGCTCAGCCACATGCACCCGCAGCATCTGGCGGCCACCGTGCTCAAGGCGCTCAAGGACCGCAACAACCTGGATACGTCGCAAGTCGATGACATCATCTGGGGCTGCTCGGCACAAGCCGGCCTGCAGGGCGGCGACATGGGCCGGATGGCCGCGCTCGACGCAGGGTTCGACATCAAGGCCAGCGGCGTGACGCTGGACCGGTTCTGCGGATCGGGCATCACCGCAGTCAGCCTGGCCGCCGCGCAAGTCATGTCGGGCATGGAAGACCTGGTCATCGCCGGCGGCACCGAGATGATGAGCCACGTGATGGATTACGGCGCCAAAGTCCGCGCGGCGGGCGTGGCAGCAGCGGGCGGGCTCGGCACCGGCAACGCGCGGTTGCAGGCCAAGCACCCGCAATCGAACCAAGGCGTGGCCGCCGACGCCATCGCCGCGATCGAGGGCATCAGCCGCGCCGATCTCGAAGCGTTCGGCGTAGAAAGCCAGCGCCGCGCGGCGGTGGCGATCAAGGAAGGCCGCTTCGCCAAGTCGACCGTGCCGGTGATGGACGATGACGGCAACGTCGTGCTCGATCACGAGGAATACCCGCGCCCCGACACCACCGTGGAGACGCTCGCCGGCATGAAGCCCGCGTTCGAGATGTTCCGCGACATGCCTTCGGGCCCCGGCGCCAAGACTTACGGCGAACTGATCCAGCAGAAGTATCCCGACGTCGAGATCAAGGGCGTGCACCACGTCGGCACCTCGTCGGGCGTGGTCGATGGCGCTGCGGCGGTGCTGATCGCCTCGAAGGACTATGCCGACGCGCATGGTTTGAAACCGCGCGGCCGCATCGTCGCCACCGCCAATATCGGTGACGATCCCACGCTGATGCTCAACGCGCCCGTGCCCGCGGCAAAGAAGGTGCTGGCCAAGGCCGGGCTGACCAAGGACCAGATCGACGTCTGGGAAATCAACGAGGCGTTCGCGGTGGTGGCCGAAAAGTTCATCCGCGACCTCGATCTCGATCGCGCCAAGGTCAATCCCAACGGCGGTTCGATCGCGCTCGGCCACCCGATCGGCGCGACCGGTGCAATCCTGATCGGCACCGCGCTCGATGAACTCGAACGCACCGGCGGGCGTTATGGCCTGATCACGATGTGCGCCGCGGGCGGCATGGCTCCGGCGATCATCATCGAGAGAATCTGAGGAGCATACCATACCGCTATCGCTCCCAGCCTCGACCTCGCGCGAAGTCGCACTCCGGATCGGCGTCATCGCGCGCCAGATGCGCAAGATGTTCGACGCGAGCGTGGGCGAGATCGGGATCACCCGTTCGCAGTGGACGACGATCGCGGTCGTCGCGGGCAAGCCCGGTGCCACGCAGCGTGAAATCGCCGAAGTCCTCGAAATGTCCGAGGCATCGGCGGGCCGGGTGATCGACCGGCTCTGCGCCGACGGCATGCTCGAACGCCGCCCCAAGGCGGACGACCGCCGCGCGCACAGCGTGTGGCTGACGCCCGCAGCGGCGCCGGTCCTCGAAAAGCTTTCGGACCTGGCCACCGGCCACGAAGCGACCGTCTTCGCCGGGATGGACACGGCCGAGATCGACACGCTCGAACGGCTGCTCTGCAAAGTTTACGCCAACGTCACCGAGCGCAGGGGCTAGCCGGGCACGCGCGCCGGTATACCCAGCCAGCGTGACAGTCCGGGCAGGCGCGGCAGCACCAGCCGCTCGACCAGTGCCACCGTCACCAGCGACAGCGTGAACAGCGGCAGCCACACCAGCAGAAACAGCGCCAGCACGCGGAAACCCCACCCGCGCGGCCATACCGGCCCGGTCAGCGCCGGCGGTGCCCCCAGCCCGCTCTCAGGCTTGCGGCGGCGCCACATCACGAAGCCGCTCACCACCAGCGTCACCAGCATCAGCGCGGTCAGCAGTCCGATCAGCTGGTTGACCCAGCCGAACAGCTGTCCCTCATGCCAGGCGACCCCCACCGCCACAACCTTGTCGATCGGATGGCGGCTGGCGAAATCCTCGCGGGCCACCAGTGCGCCGTTGCCCGCGTCGTAGCGCAAGGTCAGGCGCAGCGGTCGGTCCTGTGCTTCGGACTTGACGACCCAGCCGGTGGCGGGCTTGCCGGCGCCACCCTCGCCCGCCGGCGCGCCGGGCGGTACGACCACGGCGGGGAATGCAAGCTGTTCCGCATGGGCATGATCGACCATTGCGTCGAATCTGACGGGATCGAAGCGCGCCGGCGTGTCATGCGCCATCCCCGGCATCGCCTGCATCATCGCGGCATGATCGTGTTCCGCGTGGAGATTGCCAGCACCACCCGCAGGCCTTCCGCCCACGGTCCAGTCCTGCCGGCCCTTCACCCAGCCCATCTCGGCGCGCACCGCCTTGAATGCGCTGCCCCACACATCGGCCCACGGCAGCCCGGTGATCAGCAGCACCAGCGCCAGCGACGAAACCCAGAACCCGGCCACCGCGTGGAGATCGCGCCAGAACGGGCGACCGTGCGCGGTCCAGCGCGGCCACACCACACCCGCCAGTCCGGTGCCGCGCGGCCACCACAAGTACAGCCCGCTCAGGATCATCACGATCGCCCAGCTTGCCGCCAGTTCGACCAGCCAGCTTCCCGGCCGGCCGAGCAGCAGTTGCCCGTGGACCTTGCGATCCCACGCGATGATCCGCGCGTCGGGGTCGAGACTGCCGAGCACGCGCCCTTGCGGCGAGACGAACACATCGCGCATCCCCGCATGGCCGGGCAGCGCCAGATGGACCATCGCCGCATCGCCGGGCCGTTCGGGCAGGCGATAGAATATGAACTTCGCCCCCGGAAGCGCCGCCTGCGCCGCCGCCACTTGCGCCGAGGCCAGCACCGTCCCCGCCACGGGCTGTTGCTGGAACGACCGCTCCTCCCACCGTTCGATTTGCGGCTTGAACAAGTATGCCGCGCCCGACAGCGCCAGAACAAGGATCAACGGCTTGACCAGCAACCCGGCATAGAAATGCCAACGCCACACGGTGCGATAAATCGCTTTCGCGCTCATCACAGCTTCCAATGCAGCGAGGCGGTCACCGAGCGCTGCGGGAAAGGGTGGAACAGGAAATAGCGGTTGTTGTTGACGTTATCGATGCCGATGGCGGCATCGATCCGTTCGGTCAGCTTCACCGTCGCGCGCAAGTCCACCACGAAAAACGTATCGAAGCCTTGATACGTGTCGGCAAACACATCGCTGTTGTCGAGCGTGGCGAAATTGCGGCTCGAATAGCGCGCGGCGGCGGTCAGGCCCACGCGCGGGGTGGGCCGCCAGGTCAGCACCGCGTTGGCCTTCCAGTGCGGCACGCTGGGCAGCAAGCGCCCCACCGCCGCCGGGAACACGCTGTCCTTGCTGGTGATCGCATCGGCGTAAGTGACGCTGCCCTGGAAGTCGACGGTGGGGACAAAGTCGCGGCGGTCGATCGCCAGTTCCACGCCGCGCGCGCGGGTGCGATCCAGGTTCTGGACGAACGATGTGGTCGCGGTCAGCGTCGAACCATTGGGCTGGACCACGGCAAGCGGGCCGGTCTGCGAAATCAGCGCATCCTTCACCACCTCGTCGAACAACGACAACCGCACCAGTCCCCGCGCGTCCTTGTACTGCAACGCCAGTTCGCCCGAGCGCGCGCGTTCGGGGCGCAAGTTCGGGTTGGGGTTGGCGAGGACGGTGCCGACGGTGGTCACCTGGTACAATTCGCCCACGGTGGGGAAGCGGGTCGCCTGGCCGAACGAGGCTTTGACACTCCATGCCGGCGCGGGCCGCCATTCGAGCGTGGCCTTGGGCGAGAAGCCATCGGCGCTGCGCAGCGGTTGCGCAATGCCGGGGTTGGCGGCGGTAGTCTGGTTGAACCCGCCGTAGGCCCGCCACCACTCCTGCCGCGCGCCCAGCGTCAGCACGAACGCGGGCGCGAAGGCCCACGCATCCTGCACCCACAGCGCGGCGGTGCGGGTCTTGCCGAGCAAGGGGGCGCTGCGCGTGCCTAATACACCGCCGATCCAGTCGGCAGTGGCATAAGTCTGCGTGACCAGCTTGTAGCGATCGACATGCCCGCCGAATGACAGCACATGATCGCCCGAGCGCCACGCGGCTTTGGCGTCGAGCGTCCACCAGCCGGTGCCATCCTGCCGCTGGACCGTGCCCGCCCCCCCGGCAAACGCGCCAGGCAGCGCGGCGGTGGGGCTGGCCTGCGAATCCTTGCCGTAAGCGTAAAGCGTGCCGATGACCTTCCAGTCGAACGCCGAACTGTGTCCATCGAGCGCTGCTGCGTGCGAGAAATGGCGTTGGCGACGAAGGTACAACCCCGAATTGAAGCCCGAAGTGGAAGCCGGATTGCCCGCTGCATCGCGCAAGACCGTGTCCAGCCGGGTCCTGGTGCTGTCGAGGAACAGGCCGAGCGTGTAGCTGGCGCGCAAGCCATCGGTCAGATCATACGCGGTCTTCAGCTTGATCGTGTCCTCGACATGGTGATCTATATCGCCCGCACCCAGCACGCGGATGGCCGCGCCCAGCCGGTTGAAAGTGGCGATGCTGCCAGTGGTCGCCGCCGGTGCGCTGGCGGCCGTGACATAGACGATCGGCTGCGCATTGCTGACGGTGTGCGTCGCGGTCAACAGCACCGACAGCGGACCAAACTTGTTGCCGATCGAGGCCGAAGCCTGCCCGGTCGGCAGATCGAGCACCGTATTATACTGTTCGTGGTGCTGGTAGTTGGTGAGCACGGTCGCCTGCGCCTCCAGCTTGTCGGGCATGCGCGTGGTGATGTTCACCACGGTGCCGATCGAATTGCCCGCATAGGCGGCCGAAAACGGCCCGTAGAGCACGTCGATCGAAGCCACTTCCTCGGGCGCGACCAGGTTCCATTTGGGGCTGGCGCTGCCGTTGTTGTTGCCGATCAGGGCCGACAGCAGCGCGCCATCGGCATAGATCAGGCTGCGCGCGCTGCCCCCCAGCCCCGAGGTGCGCGTGGCGATCGGCGCGAAGTTGTCGCCGATCGAGCGTTTGCGGATGATGAGGCTGGGCGCGTATTTCAGCGCGTCCTCGACGCTCACCGCGTTGACGGTTGTGGCGATCTTCGCGGCGTCGATCGTGACGGTGGTGGCAGGCGGGTTGTCGATTGTAGCATTTGGCGGCGCATCAGCCTTCTGGCCGGTGACGAGGATTTCGCGCGGGGCATCGGCCGCCGCTTCTGCGGTCCACGCAGGCAGGATCGGGATCATCGGAAGGTCTTTCGCGGAGCCAGCGCGCGATGGCGCGGCCGGGGTCTCGGGCAATGGTGTGAAATCGGCGCGCCGGATCGCGCGCCGCAGTCAAACCCGCGCCGGAGGCCCGCGCAGTGGTGGCCGCAGCCCCGCAATCCGCGCCAATCGCAATGGTGGCGCGTGCGCGAAACCGATCGCCAGCACGAACGCCAGCGCCGCTACCAGCAGCACCGCATCGGCCCCACCCAGCGCCGCAAACGACAGCGCCGAAAACGCGCAGGCCGATTGGCTTCTGTTGTCGTGGCTATCCGAACCGGATGGTGACGGATCGGTCTTGCCGGAAACCGGTATCAGGATCTGCCGGCCCTGACCTGCGTTGCCCGATGCGTCGGCGCAGATCGATATCGCGAGCAAGTGCCCGGATGCGGCCGAACCGCCAGGCATGAACCCTGCCGGCACCAGCGCGCGCATCGCCAACGCCAGCGCGACCAGCCCGAAGGCCAGCCAGCGCCGGGTCAGCAGGAAAGTGCGCAAGGTTGCCATTCAGTCGCCGGCCTAACCAAGCGAGTGCGGGTTGTCACTCGCCATGTCGCACTTGCAGCAAACAGCGCGAGCGGCGCTGGCTGGTTTGTGGCTCTATCCTTTCAGCGAGCAACCGTGCGCGTGCCGAGCGTCAGCATCGAAGCGTGCTGGCCGCCGTTGAGCCGCGCCATCGCCGTGGTGCGCGTTTCGTCGCGGCATGTGCGCGTGCCCGCATCGTAGTACCCGGCGGTTGCCGTGCCATCGGCTCCGGTCATGTCGCACAGGATCGACGCAGCCCATTCCACTCGTGAAGCCAGCTTGGCATGGCCGGCAGCGCTGTTCGTATCGAGATCGGCGACATCGATCGACACCGTATAGCGGCCTTGCGCATCGGGCCCCATCGTCGTGAGCCAGCCGTGCTTTTTCGCGCGCTGCGCGGTAACGTGGGCCTGGATCATGCCTCCATCCGCCGCGATGGCGTGGTCTTGCGCCGATGCCAGGGTCGGAATTGCAAGCGTGGACAGGGCAAGCGCGGCAGTGGCGAGCGCGGGGGTGATGATGGCAGCAAATGCGTTCTTCATGGCGGTATCCTCTGTGGCTTGTTCAACACGTCCTGCGGTTTGCGCAAGAGCCCGGTTGCGCCGGTTCCACCAATCTTGTCATTTATGTGACACTGTGTAGTCAAACTGTAATATGGAAACCCTATACTACCGCCAAAGGTATTTTATAACGATCTGAAATGGCGCGCTTTTCTCTGTCCTCGGGAGCGGAACAAACGCGTCTTTTCGCCCGTTTCGCCGCTTCCTCATCCCCAAATCGCACACACAAAAAAACGCCCGTGACTGCAGGAAGCAGCCACGGGCGTTTGGTGCGCAAGTCCGCCAGGGGAGGGGGATCCGGCGGAGGTCGCTCCAGTCAGTGCCGGATCAGGGCATCAGCACCGTATCGACAACGTGGATCACGCCGTTCGACTGCAACACGTCGGCGATCGTCACCATCGACTTGCCGCCCTTGGCGTCGGTCAGCATGACGTGGCCGCGCATCAGCGATGCGGTCAGCGGTTCACCCTGCACCGTGGTGAGTACGGCCTTGCCCTTGCCGGCCTTGATCTTCTTGAGAAGATCGGCGCTGGTCACGCGGCCGGCAACGACGTGATACGTCAGCACCGTGGTCAGCGTACCCTTGTTTTCGGGCTTGATCAGCGTTTCGACCGTACCGGCCGGCAGCTTGGCGAACGCCGCATTGGTGGGCGCGAACACCGTGAACGGTCCCGGGCTCGACAGCGTTTCGACCAGGCCAGCGGCCTTGACCGCGGCGACAAGCGTGGTGTGATCCTTCGAGTTCACCGCGTTGGCGACGATCGTCCTGGTGCTGAACATCGCTGCCCCGCCGACCCTGGGATTGGCAATCGCCATGCTGGCAGTCGTCGCCATCGCAAACACGGCCACCGCGGCAGCCACATTGAATTTCCGCATGCAAAGTCTCCTCGTCCGGCAAGTCTTTTGCCGACTTCTGTTGCAAATACGCTTCGCAAAGCGTTTCGGCTCCCTTCCCAAAGGGTCAGGTCGGAGCCGTGCGCAAATTTCGCTGTCCTACAATCGACCATCCGTTGCAGGCTCCCCAGCGCCATGAAGACAACCACGCCCCCGCCCGCCCCCAAGCCCGCCCGCTCCCGCCCCGGCGCCTTGCCCGCCTTCACCCCCGTCCCGCGCATATCGCCGCGCCACACCGGCTGGACGCCCGAACGCCAGCTCGGCTTCATCGAGGCGCTGGCCGATCTCGGCAGTGTCCGCGCCGCCGCCAACGCCGTGGGGATGACCCCCGAAAGCGCCTACATGCTGCGCCGGCATGAACAGGCGACCGGCTTCCGCAAGGCCTGGGAAGCCGCGCTCGATCGCGGCGTCGAACGGCTGGAGGACGCCGCGATGGAGCGCGCGCTCAACGGCGTGGAGGTGCCCGTTTACAGCTACGGCAAGCTCGTCGGCACCCGCCGCGTGTTCAACGATCGCCTGCTGATGTTCATCCTGCGCAACCGCGCCGCGCAGCGTTTCAACGCCGGCACCGGCCGTGCGCTCACCCCCGCTCAGCAAAAAGCCGCCGCCGAAGCCGAAAAACGCAAGCTCGCCCGCCTGAAACAGCAATGGCGCCAAGAATGGCAAGCCGAACTCGAAGCCAGCCTGCCCACCGAACAGGAACTCTACGACCAGATCGACGCCAAGCTGCACGCCATGCGCGAACGCGAAGCCGCCGCCACCGTGCTGCTGGAAGACGCCCGCCAACACTGCCTCGACGATTCCGACCTCGACCCCAACGACCCCGCGCGGCGCTACCCCGCCCCCGACCCCGCGATGCTCCCCCCGCGCCCCGCCTGGATGTCAGGCCCCGCGCCGACGCAGACCGAACCCCGCATCACCCCGCTCGACCAGCTAAACGGGCACCAGCAATGGGTGAGGCACGTCGATCGCGGCCTGATCGGCCCGGCAGCAGACGCAGCGGCCTCGCCGGATCAAGAGGACTAAGAGGAGTGATGTGGGGGACACGAGCCCCCCCACGCCCCCGGAACCTTTTTGCGCCGCGCCCGCCCGATAGGCCGAGCCCTATCTCCCCTCCCGCAAGCGCGAGGCACTATACGTCCCCCGCCCGCTTGCGGGAGGGGCTAGGGGTGGGCAGCGGCAAAGCACAAACGCCCGCAAACCTACCAATCCCCCCGAACTTGCCCTAAAATCCGAAACCATGACCAAGCCATTCGAAAAAATCGCGGCCGGCCTAACCGATGCCATCGCCTACGCCGAGGGCAACACCACCAAGGCCCGCGCCGCGACCCGGCCAGACGTCAAACCAATCCGCGCCAAGACCAAACTCACCCAACCCAACACCCCGCCATGCTGAACTCGTTTCAGCATCCTCCGCGCCGATAAAGCCGAGGCCGATGTGCAGCAATGCCGCCCCGTCACGCCCCGCTCGATCCGTTCGAGGCACAGGCACCATGGATGCTGAACCAAGTTCAGCATGACGGGAAAGGGACCGCCACGCCACCGATGCCTCTGCGCGCACGCTGCTGGGTATGGTGGACGCGGACCCGCAAGCGGAACTGGTGTCGATTGGGCGAATGGCGGGGTAGGGAATGGGCATTTTGTCCCCGGAATTCATTTCCCGCTCTTCATCCGATTGTCGGGCATGCAAAGCATCTGGCAATTATCGGCTGTCGTCTTGCCGCCCTTGTGCCATGGGATTGCGTGATCCGCTTCCATTTCGTGAAACGCGAATTGCTTAGTGCAGACCGGGCAAATGCCCTTCTGCCGCGCGTATACTGCTTGCTTGGTTTTTTCGTCGAACGCCCGGAGGTTGAGAGTTTTGTCGTTTCCGGTGAGCAAGTAGGCATAAATGCCCGTCTTGTTCCCGACCTCGTCATCCTCGATCAACGACACAATGCGCTTCTCCAGTGCAGCGGAGTTCAGCTTGTCATTCTTATGCATATTGTAGAATCGACCCCAAGGCCGTCCACTCATCAAACGAACGCGAGCGCTGTCCTGATTAGGAAACACCTGCTTCACCCACGCGAATACCGCTTGCCAATATTGCCACAGTTCGTCTGCATCGGCATCTTGCTGATGCGCATCCATATACTGTTCGATCTGGCCACCAGATAACCAGTCGAGAGCAAGTTCAAGAGCCTCCTGTCGGTTCACCTTGACGTTGACCAACTTGTCGCGCCCTTCTTGCATAGCCGGTGGATTGTTCCGCGAAAACCAACGTTTGGCGTCCGCCAGCCATGGCCCGGTGTAGATGGCGTTGCGCAATTCCTGATCGGACAGTGCCACACCCGAAATGTTGATGACCTGAAACCAGTCCAGCTTTTCACTGTCGGTGCCGTCGCATACATAAACCGACAACTCATAGTCGTATATTTGCTGCTTCTGATCGGATGCGAGATTATGAAAACTCTTAGGCGATCCATCGATCATGACTGAATATTCGCCGCTAACATACTGACAAATGCTAATCGTACGCTGTTGCCCGTCCATCAGTTCGTAACCATCACCGGCAACCGCCCAATACATCGTATTGAGCGGGAACCCCTTGCGCACGGTGTCAATTACGGCGTCGCGCTGCTTCGGTTTGTAAATAAATTCGCGCTGATAAGCGGGGCGAATATTGAGCTTACCACCATAGCCGATGACACCCTGGTCACCATTATCGACGTAGCCCGCAACAAGAGAAGATATTTTGACTCTTTTCGGATCGACTTTCACGCGCTAAGTCTCCGTTTAATTAGCAAACGAGCATAGGTAGATACCAACCCAGCGTTGGTTAAAATAGCACCCCTGCGGTTCAAATCACCTGGGTTAGGCGCATCCTTATCCGTGTACTCTCTTGTTTTTAAACCGGAATTATTGTCTCTATCAGTAATGCCAATAATTTCAAACTGATCCGGGCTATAGCGATCAAGGAACGTTATGGGAACACCCATTGCATTTTCGTAGTCCATTGGAATATCAGCAGTTTTACCAACCTCAATCGCCGTATAGTTGTCATATGATGGGTATTCTTCGGGGTCATATCGCCGAAAAAGTGGGATGGGTTCATGCCGACTTTTGTGGTCTAAATTTGTAAACCATCGAACCCCTTTAACCCTTATATACTTTACACCACCCTCATCTACCCGGAAGCCCGCTGCCTCCAAAGGATAGTGCGCGGGCACGCGAAATTCTCGATCACCGCTTTTTATGCTAGGGCCAAACCAGACCAAATTTCGTTTGATAAGATCAAATGTTTCTTTATACGTCGCAGCGTTAACATTTCCTAGAACTACGAATTTCTTCTCGTACGCCATAAGCAGTGCAACAAATTCGCGAAATAACGAAAACGGTGGGTTGGTCACCACTACATCTGCCTGTTTCAGATATTCGACACACTCGCCACTACGAAAATCGCCCGGTCCATATTCCGAATCACCTTTTAGTGTCCGGCAGGTGTTCGTGTCGTTTCGCAGCAACCATTCCACGTCTGCAAGATCAATCGCACCGTCGTTGTTTGCATCGGGAACTTCGCTTATCTCAATCGCATAGGGCTCTTTGCCATCGGGCTTGAGGCCCGCCATATCCACCAGCGGGAGATAGCCGCCTGCGATCGTCGATTTGGCGTAGCTCGTCGCAATCAGCTTCTTAAGGCCCAACGCGTTGAAATTGAGCGCAAAGTAACGGAAGAAATTGCTTTCGTAAGGATCGTCGCAATTGCACAGAACGATCTTGCCGCGAAGTTGCGTGCGATAGTGCCTTAGTTCGTTTTCGATATCGACAAGTTGGGTGTAAAATTCGTCTTGCTTGGCATTGCGAGCGGCACCCAACATTCGGTTTCTGCGAGGCTCGCCCTCGGGTGCTTTCGTAGCCATAATCGCATTCCTCTGGTGTCGGGAAAGTCAAGAACACAAAGTGAACGCCGTTTCAAGCAGGCAGGTTGATATTTTCCCCAGTGACTGAGGGTCTTAGCGCTATGTGTTACGGCTTACCCTGACCCAAGGCGCAGCCCAAATTCTGGGATGTATGGGCGAAAGGCCCAACAAAGTCCGGGACATTATACCAAACACCGGGAGCGCGAGGGCGATGGCCCTCGCATTTATCCTTCTTTCTCAGAAAATCAAAAGAAGAAGTGCCCACCCCTAGCCCCTCCCGCAAGCGGGCGGGGGACTTTCTTGGCGCTGGCTCTTGCTCCCCGCCCGCTCGCGCGGAGCCGAAGGCGTTGCACAGCAACAGCGGTTGGGGGTGGGCTCTTTATTCCTCGCCCATCCGCAGCGCCGCGATAAACGCTTCCTGCGGGATCGAGACGTTGCCGTACTCGCGCATCCGGGCTTTACCCTTTTTCTGCTTGTCGAGCAGCTTCTTCTTGCGGCTGATGTCGCCGCCGTAGCATTTGGCGGTCACGTCCTTGCGCAGCGCGGCGATGGTTTCGCGGGCTATGACTTTGCCGCCGATCGCGGCCTGGATCGGGATCTTGAACAAGTGCCGGGGAATCAGGTCTTTCAGGCGTTCGCACATGCCGCGGCCGCGTTCTTCGGCGACGTCGCGGTGGACGATCATGCTCAGCGCATCCACCGGCTCGTTGTTGACGAGGATGCCCATCTTGACGAGATCGCCTTCGCGCAGGCCAATCTGTTCGTAATCGAAGCTGGCATAGCCGCGGCTGATGCTTTTGAGCCGGTCGTAGAAATCGAACACCACTTCGTTGAGCGGCAGTTCGTACTGCACTTGCGCGCGCCCGCCCACGTACGTCAGCCCGGTCTGCACGCCGCGGCGGTCCTGGCACAGCTTGAGGATGCTGCCGAGGTATTCATCGGGCGTGTAGATCATCGCCTTGATCCACGGTTCCTCGATCAGTTCGATGCGGCTGGCATCGGGGTAGTCGGCGGGGTTGTGGAGCATGATCTCGCGCGCATCGTCGGTGCGGCTGGCGCGCAGGACGATGCGATAGACCACCGATGGCGCGGTGGTGATGAGGTCAAGGTCGTATTCGCGGGTGAGGCGTTCCTGGATGATTTCCAGATGGAGCAGCCCCAGGAACCCGCAGCGGAAGCCGAAGCCGAGCGCGGCGCTCGATTCCATTTCGAAGCTGAAACTGGCGTCGTTGAGGCGCAGGCGGCTGATGCTTTCTCGCAGCTTTTCGAAATCGGCGGCGTCGACCGGGAACAGCCCGCAGAACACCACCGGCTGGACTTCCTTGAAGCCGGGCAGCGCTTGCGTGGCGCCGCCCTTGAGCGTGGTGATGGTGTCGCCCACGCGGGCTTGCGCCACGTCCTTGATCTGCGCGGTGATGAAGCCGATTTCGCCGGGGCCGAGTTCGGGGAGCTGTTCGATCTTGGGGGTGAAGCAGCCGACACGGTCGATCAGGTGATCGGTGCCGCCGGCCATGAACTTGACCGCGAGGCCCTTTTTCAGCACGCCATCGAGCACGCGCACGAGGATGACGACGCCGAGGTACGGATCGTACCAGCTGTCGACCAGCATGGCTTTCAGCGGCGCGGTGCGGTCGCCCTTGGGG
Source organism: Novosphingobium sp. (assembly GCF_025351285.1). GTDB lineage: Bacteria > Pseudomonadota > Alphaproteobacteria > Sphingomonadales > Sphingomonadaceae > Novosphingobium. Next base: position 8,677 of record NZ_JANXWG010000133.1, on the reverse strand, counting down.
GGCGGGATGCGGGTAACGACGGCTTCGAGCACGTCCTTGATGCCGATGCCCGACTTGGCGCTGGTGAGCACGGCCTGGCTGGCGTCGAGCCCGATGATCTCCTCGATCTGCGCCTTGACCGCTTCGGCATCGGCGGCGGGGAGGTCGATCTTGTTGATGACGGGGACGATTTCGTGATCATGCTCGATGGATTGATAAACGTTGGCGAGCGTCTGCGCCTCGACGCCCTGGCTGGCATCGACCACCAGCAGCGCGCCTTCGCAGGCGGCAAGGGAGCGGCTGACTTCATAAGCGAAGTCGACGTGGCCGGGGGTGTCCATGAGGTTAAGCTCATACGTCTTGCCGTCGTCGGCGGGGTAGGCCAGGCGGACGGTCTGGGCCTAGATGGTGATCCCGCGTTCGCGTTCAATATCCATGTTATCAAGGACTTGCTCGCTCATTTCGCGCGCCGTGAGGCCGCCGGTGAACTGGATCAGCCGGTCAGCCAGCGTCGACTTGCCATGGTCGATATGCGCGATGATGGAGAAGTTGCGGATCAGGGAAAGGTCGGTCATCGGTGGCCGGTTAGCAGGCCACGCCGCGTCCCGCAAACCCGCAGCAGTACAGATTCAGCCGACCTTGCGCTGGGTGACGGGTTCGGGTTCCTGAACCATAGTCGTCCGCGTGGAGACAGCCGTGATACGCCCGCCTTCGTCGAGTTCGAGCGGGCGCGAGAATTCCAAACCCATGCGGTTGTCACGGCACCAGCGCGTGGTTGCGGTAACCGGATGGCGCTCGCCCAGCTCGACGCGGAAGATGGTTCCCGCCGGCACGTTCCACAGCCCCTCCACCAAGGCGCCGGTGCGCGAGATATTGCGGATCATGGCCGGATAGCGGTGCCCGCCATGCTCCAGCACGATCTTGCGCAGCATCGATTGCCGCTCGCTCCGCGCCGCGCGCGGTCCTTGTGCCACTGCCACCAACCCCGTGCGCAAACGCGCCAGCGCGTCGGCGGGCGAGAGCGGCTTCTCGTAGATATAGCCCTGGACGTGGCTGCACCCCAGCATGCGCACCAGGTCGAGCTCATCGAGCGTTTCCACGCCCTCGGCGGTGGTTTCCATGTTGAGCGCTTCGGCCAGGCTGACGATTGCCGCGATGATCGCGCCATTGCGACTACCGGGCTGCGTTGCGCCGCGCACGAAACCCTGGTCGATCTTGATCTTGTCGAACGGCGCAGTCTTGAGGTAGCCGAGCGAGGAATAGCCGGTTCCGAAATCGTCGAGCGCCAGCCGCACGCCAATGCCCTTGAGCGCCTTGAACATGGCGTCGGTGCCATCGTCGTTGTTGAGGAACACGCTCTCGGTGATTTCGAGTTCGAGCCGATCGGGCGCGATTTGGGCGTGGGCAATCGCCCCCATGACGACCGAAGGCAGCGATGGGTTGGCAAACTGAATCGGCGAAACGTTGACCGCCACACGCACGTCCTCGGGCCAGGTCGCAAGGTCGGAACACGCCCTGCGCAAGGCCCATTCGCCGATCGGCGCGATCAGCCCGGTGTCTTCGGCGATGGGGATGAACTTGGCGGGCGAGATCCAGCCCCTGGTGGGGTGGTTCCAGCGCAGCAGCGCCTCGAACCCGGTAATACGCTCGGTCGAGGTCTGCACCACCGGCTGGTAATAGAGTTCAAGCGCGCCGGTGGTGACCGCATCGCGCAGTTCTTCCTCAAGCTTGCGCCGTTCCTGGGCATCGCTATGCAAATCGGCGGCATAAAAGTGATAGCAGCCGCGCCCGCGGTCCTTGGCGGCGTAAAGCGCAAGGTCGGCGTTGCGGATCAGCGCTTCGCTGGTCACGCCGTCTTCGGGCGCCAGCGCGATGCCCAGCGATGCGCCGATCATCACCCTGCTGCCGTCGATCGAATAGGGCTGCGACAACGTCTCGATCACCTGGTTGGCAAGCAGGCCAAGCTTTTCGCGCGGAATCTTGCCCGGCAGCACCACCTTGAACTCATCGCCGCCCAGCCGCCCCACGCGCCCGAACTTGCCCACTGCGCGCTCAAGCCGCTGCGCCACTTGCTTGAGCAGCGCGTCGCCGGCCGGGTGTCCGAGCGTATCGTTGACTTGTTTGAAGCGATCGAGGTCGATCAGGAACACGCAGCATTCGCGCTGCGCGACTTGCGGCGCGCCCAAGATCTTTTCGAGCGATTGCGACATCCGAAACCGATTGGAAAGGCCCGTCAGCGAATCGAACTGTGCCAGCCGCGAGGCGTTTTCCTGGCTGCGACGCTTTTCGGTAAGATCTGTGCCCGAACCGCGAAAGCCCTGGAAGTTGTCGAACGTGTCGTAAGTCGGGCGGCCATTGACCGACCACCAGCGTTCCTCGTCCTTGCACGCCGCGCGCACCGCCAGTTCGCTGAAGGCGGAGCGGGCCGAAAGGTGGAAGGTCAGCGTGCGTTCGCCCTCGCCCGAATGTTCAGCCAGGTCGAACAGTTCGGCCAGCGGACGCCCGATCACTTCATCGCGGTCCCGCCCGAGGATCTTGGCGACCGAACTCGACAAATAGGTAATCGCGCCGCGGCGGTCTGTCTCCCAGAACCAGCCCTGCCCGGTCTCCTCATAGTCCGACAGGATTTCCTCGGCGCGCATCTGCGCGCGTTGGCGCAGCGCCATCTGTTCACGCTGGTCCTCATCGATGCGGCGCTGGCGCAAGTAGGCGAGCCAGGCGATCCCCGCCGACATTGCCATCGTCAGCGCGCCCGCGATCGAGCTTACCGCACAGGCCACACCGGCCCAGCTTGCCAGTTGCACCGCCAGCACGCTGGCGGTGCGGCCCGAGGCGAGCACGCTCGCCAGCAGCGACACGATCACCAGCACCGCGATGCATGTCGGCCAACTGGCACTGCCATCGATCGCCCAGATCGCGGTGGCAGCTCCATAAAGCAGCAGCGGCACGGCAACCACCGCCAGGAACAGCGCGACGCGCATGGCCGTGCCGTGCTCCGGGCGGCGCTCGAACGCGCGGACCTTGCTGGTCAGCGCCACGATCATGCACCCCAGCACCGCCGGAAAGCTGACTGAAAGCGTCGGGATAGCGCGGTTGGCACCGGCGATCACCAGCAAGCCGATGATCATGACGATCGCCAGGTTGGGCCATTCGCGCGGAATCAATGACTGGATGTCGTCAGCGGCGAACAGCCTCATCAGCGCAGCGGATGGTCCATGGCCCGGTTCGGGCGGGTGCATTTCGCGCGCACGGTCGGTGCGCGCGAAATCGCGCCCACCCCGCTTTGCCGTGCCTGCCTGCCGCACTGTACTCAATCGAACCTCCGGACTGGATAGTGCTATTGCCGCGTAACCGTTTGAGGATCGGTTAAGATCGACGGGTGGAGAACAATCCAGAGCGGTGGCTTTTGCTGCAATTGCGAAGATGCTAGGGGTGCGGGTATCAGGCATGATGTCCACTGGGCCCGGCGAAATTCCAGGGGTCACTTGTACGCAGCCACAATGGGGGAAGCATCCTGACGACCATTACGCATCCTGCTCGTCGTTCCGAAACCGCAGCAGGCGCAGCGTCCGCGCCCAGCGCTGCGCCAGGCGCGTTTTCGATGATGACCGTGGCTGGCCGCCGGCTGCGGGTTGCCGACTGGAAGGGGCCGGACTGGCACGACACGCCCGATGCACCGCCGCCGCTGGTGCTGTTCACCGGGCTCGGCATGAACCTGGAAATGATCGAGCCGGTCGTGCGCGCGCTGCCCGAACGCCGCGTGATCAGCTTCGACGCGCCCGGCATCGGCAAATCGCCCGATGCCTTCCTGCCCTACACGATTCCCGGGCTTGCGCTGACCACCGGGTTGCTGCTCGATCGGCTGGGGGTGGACAAGATCGATCTTGCCGGGTTCAGTTGGGGCGGCGCGCTGGCGCAACAGTTTGCTTTCCAGAACCAGGCGCGCGTGCGCAAGCTGGTTCTGGCCGCCACCAGCGCCGGCGCAGCCATGCTCCCCGGCAGTCCCACGATCATGACCGAACTGATGGACCCGTTCCAGTTCACATCGGCGCGCCCACTCAGGAAAACGCTGGCGATGTTGTACGGCGGTGGCGCGCACGATCCGGTTTCGCTCAACGCGGCGCTTCCACCGACACCCTGGGGCTGGACGTGCCAGCTCGGTGCCTATGCCGCCTGGACCAGCCTGCCGTTCCTGCCATTGCTAGACTTGCCCACCCTGGTGATGACCGATGACGATGATCAGATCGTGCCCCCCGCCAATGGCGAAATGCTCCATACCCTGCTGCCCAACAGCCGGCTGGTCCGGTTCGGCGGAGGCGGTCATCTGTTCATGCTGACCCGGCGGAGCGAGTTCGTGGTGGCGTTGACGGAGTTCCTTGATTCCTGACTTGCGCCGGCCTTGCACGGGCGCTTCCCTTTTCGCGCACGGCGGCTAGCATGGCGCGATACCATCGGGGAGACCAGCATGCGCCATATCGCGATCGTCGGATCGGGCCCCGCCGGCTACTACTCCGCCGAAGCCGCGCTCAAGCGGTGGGGTGATCAAGTCGCGATCGACGTGTTCGACAAGCTGCCGGTGCCGTACGGCCTTATCCGCAGCGGCGTGGCGCCCGATCACCAGTCGATCAAGGCCGTGACCCGGCGCTACGAACAGACCGCGCTTTCGGCCAACGTGCGCTTTGTCGGCCATGTCGCGATCGGCCAGGACGTGTCGATCGCCGAGCTTAGCCAATTGTACGATGCGGTCGTGCTGGCCACCGGCGCGCCGCGCGACAGGCCGCTGGACATGCCGGGCGAGCACCTCGGCAATGTCCTGGGCAGCGCGGCATTCGTGGGCTGGTACAACGGCCATCCGCAATTCGCGCAGCTCGATCCCGACTTGCACGGGACCGACGCGGTGGTCATCGGCATGGGCAATGTCGCGCTCGATGTCGCCAGGATCCTCGCCAAGACCCGCGCCGAATTTGCCGGATCGGACATCGTCGGACACGCGCTCGACGCGCTCGGGTCATCGCGCCTCCAAAGGATCACGATCGTTGGCCGTCGCGGGCCGCACCAGATCATGATGACGCCCAAGGAACTGGGCGAACTTGCACATCTTGCCCGCGGCGCACCGCGGGTCGATCCGGCCGATTTGCCCGAAATCGGCGAAGACGCGCTGCTCGAACCAGGATTGCGCAAATCGGTCAACCACTTGCGCGCTTTTGCCGCGATTCCAGAACACACCCGCGCCGACCTCGAGATCGACGTGGCGTTCGATTTCTTCGCGTCGCCCAAACGGCTGATCGGCGATGTTGCGGGCAAAGTCACCGGGATCGAGGTCGAACGCACGACCGTCATGGCCGGGCGCGCGGTCGGCACGGGCGAGACTTACGTGATCCCCGCCGGCCTCGTCGTCGCGTGCATCGGTTACCAGACATCACCGATCGCGGGGGTACCGTTCGATGAGCGCGCCGGACGCTTTGCCAACCACGAAGGGCGGGTTCTACCGGGCCTTTATTGCGTCGGCTGGGCGCAGCACGGGCCTTCGGGCACGATCGGCACGAACCGCCCCGATGGCTTCGGCGTGATCGAACGCATCGCGGAAGACTGGGAAACAGGCGCTGTGACCGGCAGGAAAGCGGGCAGTGCGGGCTTCGATGCGCTGGCGCGCGAACGCGGGCTCAATGTGATGACGTTCGACGACTGGAAGACGATCGAACAAGCCGAAACCGCCCGCGCCCGCGACGACGCCCCGCGCGAGAAGTTCGTCGACATCGCCGCGATGATCGCCGCCAGTTCGGCGTAAGGCACCAGGTGCCGCAAGACCATTGACAGCACCCCCTGCTCCGGGCCTTAATCGCGCGGTTAAATCAACGCGCCCAACCGGCCATTACGAGTCGGTGCACCGCAGGAGAGAGCCCATGCAACCGCGCACCCAAGCCTACGATCTCGTCATCCGCAACGGCACCGTGGTCGACGGAACCGGCGCCCCGCGCTTCACTGGCGACATTGCGGTGCGCAATGGTCTGATCGTGGCCGTCGGCACCGTTCAAGGACAAGGCCTGCGTGAGATGGACGCAAGCGGCAAAGTCGTCGCGCCAGGCTGGGTCGATATCCACACACACTATGATGGCCAGGCCACCTGGGACGCCGAAATGGCGCCGAGTTCGTGGCATGGCGTCACCACCGTGGTCATGGGCAATTGCGGCGTGGGCTTCGCGCCCGCCGCGCCCGAGCGGCACCAGTGGCTGATCTCGCTAATGGAAGGCGTCGAGGACATTCCCGGCACCGCCTTGGCCGAGGGCATGAAGTGGAACTGGGAGAGCTTCCCCGAATATCTCGATGCGCTCGAAGCCATGCCGCGCAGCATCGATGTAGGCACCCACGTCCCGCACGGCGCGGTGCGCGCTTATGTGCTGGGCGATCGCGAAAAACCCGGCGCGGTGCCGACCGATGCCGATATCGACGCGATGTCGGCGATTGTCGAAGACGGTTTGCGCGCCGGCGCGCTCGGTTTCTCGACCAGTCGCACGGTGATCCACAAGTCGGTCGACGGCGAAGTGGTGCCGGGCACCACCGCCACCGCAGACGAACTGATCCGCATCGGCCGCGCGATGGGCCGTGTCGGCCACGGCGTGTTCGAAATGGCCAGCGACATGAAGCGCGAATGGAACGAGTTCGCGTGGATGGGCGCGCTCAGCCGCGAAACCGGACTGCCGGTAACGTTCGCGGCGTTGCAGTCGATCGCCAAGGAACTGTCGCTCGACGAGCAGATTTCCGAGATGCGCCGCGAGAATGCGGCAGGCGCCAATATCGTCGCGCAGATCGCGTTGCGCGGCAACGGCATCATCATGGGCTGGCGCGGCACGGTCCACCCGTTCCGCTTCCGCCCGTCGTACGTGGCAATCGCCGAGCTGCCATGGGACGAACAACTCGCCAAGCTGCGCAATCCCGCCTTCCGCGCAACGATGCTGGCCGAAGCCAACGTTTATCCCGAAAGCGACATCATCCACCTGCTGCGCGTGATCGGCGAAGTGTGGACGCACCAGTTCGAAATGGACGCCAGCTTCGATTACGAGCCCGGCGCCGACGCCAGCATCGCTGCGCGCGCGGCCGCCCATGGGGTGAGCGCGGACGAATACGCCTATGACCTGCTGATGGCGGACGATGGATGCGGCATGATCTACCTGCCGATCCTCAATTACGCCGACGGCAATCTCGATTTCCTGGAACCGCTGCAACTGGCTGACGATACGGTGAACTCGCTGTCCGACGGCGGCGCGCATTGCGGCACGATCTGCGATGCCGCCAGCCCGACGTTCATGCTCCAGCACTGGGTGCGCGATCGCAAGCGCGGGGCCGATAAGCCGGGCGGGCGGATCACGCTGGAGAACGCGGTGAAGCGCCAATGCCGCGATACCGCGCGGCTTTACGGGCTCGACGATCGCGGGGTGATCGCGCCGGGCTACATGGCCGATCTCAACGTGATCGACATGGACGCGATCGCGCTGGGCAAGCCGTGGCTGGCGTTCGACTTGCCCGCGGGCGGCAAGCGACTGCTGCAAAAGGCCGAAGGCTACGTCGCCACGATCAAGGGCGGCGTGGTCACGTTCGAGAACGGCGCCTGGACCGGCGCGACCCCCGGCGGGCTGATCCGTGGGCCGCAGCGCGCCGAACTGCGCGAAGCCGCCGAATAAAGAAGGACAACCCATGACGCTGAACGCAATCCGGCTGAAAGCGCCGGGCGGGCTCGATTCGCTCTGGCTCGACACGCTGGCCGATCCGGGCGCGCCGGGGCCGGGCGAGATCCGCGTCAGCCTCGCGGCCAGCTCGCTCAACTACCATGATTACGCGGTGGTGATGGGCATGATTCCCACTGCCGACGGACGGATTCCGATGTCCGACGGCGCCGGAACGGTCGAAGCAGTCGGCGAAGGCGTCACCCAGTTCAAGGCCGGCGATGCGGTCGTCTCGACCTTCTTCCCCGACTGGATCGACGGCCACCCGCCCGTCACCGCCTTCAAGACCGTGCCCGGCGACGGCATCGACGGATACGCCCGCAGTGCGGTCGTCACGCCGCAAGCGTGGTTCACCCGCGCGCCCGCCGGTTATTCTGCGGCCGAGGCGGCAACGCTGACTTGCGCCGGGTTGACAGCATGGCGCGCGCTGTTCGTCGACGGCGACTGCAAGCCGGGATCGACCGTGCTGATCCAGGGTACGGGCGGCGTTTCGATCTTTGCGCTCCAGTTCGCCAAGGCGGCCGGCGCGCGGGTGATCGCCACGTCATCGAGTGACGCCAAGCTGGAACGCTTGCGCGCGATGGGTGCGGACTACCTGATCAACTATAAGGAAACCCCGGCGTGGGGCGCAAAGGCGCTCGAACTGACCGGCGGCGTGGGCGTCGATACCGTGGTCGAGATCGGCGGCCCGGGCACGCTCGACCAGTCGATGATGGCAACCCGCGTGGGCGGCCATATTGCGCTGATCGGCGTGCTGACCGGCTATTCCGGGCCGGTGCTGACCGTGATGCTGATGGGCAAAAACTTGCGCGTACAGGGCCTCACGGTGGGCAGCCGCGCGCAGCAACTGGCGATGATCGCAGGGATCGAGGCCAACGGGATCAAGCCGGTGATCGACAGCCATTTCGCGCTGGCGGATCTGGCGGATGCGTTCCGGCACCAGGCAAGCGGCGCGCACTTCGGCAAGATCGTGGTGG
>NZ_JANXWG010000097.1 GCF_025351285.1 Novosphingobium sp. | reverse complement strand
CGAGCGAAGTCGAGACTCGTCTGGCGTTGTGCGAGCGTGTCTCGACTTCGCTCGACACGAACGGATGGGTCAGAACTCGTCGATCGCGTCGAGGAACTTGGTGAGTTTCTTGGGCGCGATCGCCCGCCAACTGCGCTGGATGCGGGCGGCGATGTCGTCCCAGTCGGTGTCGCCCAGGTCGAGCCGGACACCGATCCAGTCGCTGCCGAAGTATTGGGGGCGGTAGTAGCGGGCTTCGTCGGCCTCGATCAGCGCCTGCTGTTCGTCGATGCCGCTGATCTTGACGAGCAGCGCGGTCTTGCCATCGCCGTGGTGATCGAGGCTGACCCAGGCGAACTTCTTGCCCTTGATCACGCCGAAGCAGGGCATCCCGTGGCTCAAGGTTTCCTCGGCCTCGGGCTGGGCCATGGCCAGGCTGCGGACCTGGCCGAGCAGCCACTGCGGATCGCGCGTGCGGCCGACCCAGGCCGAGAGCATGCGCGGGTAAAGCTGGTGCTCGGCAATCAGCACGCGCGCCGCCAGGGTGTCCGCGGTGTCGCCCGGCAGGATCGCCACCGGGGTCTGCCCAAGCACCGGACCATCGTCGAGTTCGGCGGTGACGAGGTGGACCGAACAGCCGCCGTGGTTGTCGCCCGCCTCGATCGCGCGGGCATGGGTGTGGAGGCCCTTGTAGGCGGGCAGCAGCGAGGGGTGGACGTTCAGCATCCGCTCCTCCCAGCCGTTGACGAATGCCGGGGTTAGGATGCGCATGTAGCCGGCCAGCGCGACGAATTGCGCACCGCTGCTGCGGATTGCGGCGTCCATCGCGGCATCGTGGTCGGCGCGGGCCATGCCTTTGTGGGGCAGGGCGAAAGTGGGCACGCCCTCGGCTGCGGCCAGTTTCAAACCGGCGGCATCGGGGTTGTTCGAGGCGACCAGCACGATCTCGTAGCCGCAAGTCTCGGCCCGGCTGGCGTAAAGCAGCGCCGCCATGTTGGTGCCGCTGCCCGAGATCAGGACGGCGACTTTGGCGCGCTCAGGCAAGATGTGAGGCTTCCCACGCTGCGCGCGCCGACCAGGCCTCGGCGCTGCCGCTGACGGTGCAGCCGCGCGGACCTGGCTCGATCGCGCCGATGCGGTGGACGATTTCGTTAGCCTCGATCAGCGCAGCGGTCACCGCGTCGACCTCGTCAGCAGCCACCGCGAGCACCATGCCCACGCCGCAGTTGAACGTCCGCGCCATTTCGCCCGGCTCTATGTTGCCCTGCGCCTGAAGGAACGCCATCAAGCGCGGTTGTTCCCACGCATCGGCATCGATCCGCGCATGAAGTCCCGCCGGCAGCACGCGCGGCACGTTTTCGAGCAAGCCTCCGCCGGTGATGTGCGCCAATGCGTGAATCCTGCCGCCTCGAATCAGCGGCAGCAGCGGCTTCACGTAGATCCGCGTCGGCTCGATCAGCCAATCGATCAGCAACCGTTCGGGATCGAACAGCGCAGGCCGGTTCAGCTTCCAGCCCTTGTCCGCCGCCAATCGCCGCACCAGCGAATAGCCATTCGAATGCACGCCCGATGACGCGACGCCGAGCAGCACGTCGCCAGCGGCAACCTTGGTGCCGTCAAGCTGCTCGCCACGTTCGACCGCGCCCACCGAGAAGCCGGCGAGATCGTAATCGCCCGCAGCATACATCCCCGGCATTTCAGCCGTTTCGCCGCCGATCAGCGCGCAGCCGGCCTGGCGGCACCCTTCGGCAATGCCCGCGATCACGCGTTCGGCGACGCCGTTGTCGAGCTTGCCGGTGGCGAAATAATCCAGGAAGAACAGCGGCTCTGCGCCTTGAACGATCAGATCGTTGACGCACATCGCGACCAGGTCGATGCCCACGGTATCGTGCCGATCATGCTCGATCGCCAGTTTCAGCTTGGTGCCCACGCCGTCGTTGGCCGCCACCAGCAGCGGATCGGTGTAACCCGCACCGCGCGGATCGAAGAAGCCGCCGAACCCACCGAGGTCGGGGGTCGATCCCGGCCGCGCGGTAGACTTGGCCAACGGGCCGATCGCCTTGACCAGCGCGTTGCCCATGGCGATCGAAACGCCGGCCGATTCATAGCTATAGCTTTTGGGAGGGGGTGTCTGGCTCATCGGAAAAAACGCGTAACCGTTTAACGCTTGGATTTCCATGCCCGTTTGGGCAAAAGCGCGCCCGAACCCCTGCGTAAGCCTGCGAAGGTTGGTGGGGAGGGCCGGGAATGGCCCAATTGAAAGGGTTGCAGTGCTGTCTTTGCAATTGCCGATGCGGGCCGGAGGATCGCGCAAGCGTGTGGCGTTGCTCGCGTTCGGTCTGCTTTCTGCGCTGGCGCTGGGGCTTGGCGGCAAGGCGCTTGTCGCGCAGATCGAGGGCGAACGCGGGATTGCGCCTGTCGCCACCACAGGCGAATTCGAAGTGTCGGACATCCAGGTCGACGAAAAGGGCGACAACGCCGAGGACGCGCGCGCCAATGGCTGGAAGGCGGCCGAGCGCAAGGCCTACGAAAAGCTGCTCGCGCAGAACGGCGGCACCGGTTCGCTCGGCGACGATGCGATCGAGGCGATGGTCTCGGCGATCGAAGTGCAAAAGGAAGAACTGGCGCCGCACCGCTACATTGCCACGCTGACGGTGGTGTTCGACCGCGAGCGCGCGGGTGCCTATATCGGCGCTTCGGCGGGCCGCGCGCATTCTGCGCCGCTGCTGGTGATCCCGGTGATGGAATCGGGCGGCGCGCAATCGGTGTTCGAAACGCGCACCGCCTGGCAGCGCGCCTGGGCCGAATTTCATGCCGACCAAAGCGTGATCGACTATGTTCGTCCCAATGGTGGCAATGCCGATTCGCTGCTGCTGACGGCCGGGCAGATCGACCGTCGCAGCCGCACCTGGTGGCGATCGGTGCTAGACGGATTCAATGCTTCGGGTGTGCTGATCCCGGTCGCGCGGATCGAACGGCAGTGGCCGGGCGGGCCGGTCCAGGTGACTTTCACTGCGCGCTATGGTCCCGATAACAAGTACCTGGGCAGCGCCACCTTGACCGCGAAGGACGAAGCCGCGCTGCCGCAGACCCTGGCCGAAGGGGTCCGCCGGCTCGATGCGTTCTATGCGCAGGCGCTCGGCGCCGGCCTGCTCGCGCCCGATGCTTCGCTCAACGTTGGCACCGCGATCGATCCGGCATTGATCGATGCCGTCCTCGACCGTGCCGGCTTGACCGCGCAGAAGGTCAAGGCAGCCACTGCCTCTGCCGCGGCCACTACGCCGGGCGCCATTGCCGGCGGCGTGCCGGGCGAAGCCGCGGTGCCGCAAGCGGCGCCGGTAACCTACACCGTGCAGTTCGCGACGCCCGATGCCGATGCGGTCGATGCCGGCACCGCGATCGTGCGATCGATTGCCGGCGTGAAATCTGCCGGCACGACCAGCCTGGCGATCGGCGGCACATCGGTGATGCGCGTGACGTATGCCGGCCCGATCGATGGCTTGGCAGATGCGCTGCGCGCGCGCGGGTTCAAGGTGACGGTCGGCTCGGGCGCGCTCAGCATCCGGCGCTAATGCGCCAGATTCCGCTTCCGCTGGGGACGGCGCGCGAAGCCGACCGGATCGTGCTGGGTGCGTCGCTGCAACCGGTGCTCGATGCACTGGCCGCGCCTGCTGGCTGGCCGTTCGGCACGGCTCTGCTGACCGGTCCGCCGCGCTCGGGCAAAAGCCTGCTCGCCCGCTGGTTCGCGGCCAGCCATTCGGGTGCCGAAGTGATCGATCCGGCCGATGCGCTGGCCGAAGATGCTTTGTTCCATCGCTGGAACCGCGCGCAAGCCGACGCTCAGCCGCTGCTGCTGGTGAGTGGACGCGTGCCGGGGGCGTGGCAGATTGCGCTGCCCGACTTGCGTTCGCGGCTGGGCGCGGCGCTCCATATCGAAATTCCGGCGCCCGATGATGAACTGCTGGCGGGCCTGATCGAGGAACATGCATCGCGGCGCGGGCTGACTTTGGGGCCCGACGTGCTGGCCTACATTTTGCCGCGGATCGAACGCAGCCATGCCGAAACCGAGGCGCTGGTCGAAACAATCGACCGGCTGAGCCTTGAGCGCAAGGCCAGCGTCACCATATCGCTGGCCAGGGACGCGCTGGCGGACCGCGGTGGCGAATGGCAACCACGGCTGCTTTAGACGACAAGGCGTGGGCCGAAACGGGTGGTGTACTTGCCATGGTCGGCCGAACGTGGAAGGATTAGCGGGCATGTTCGATCGATTGATCGCCTTTCTGGATTCGATCCACGCGCGCGATCCGGCCCCGCGTTCGCGCTGGGAGATCCTGTTGTACCCGGGAGTTCTGGCGCTCGGAATGCATCGGCTGGCGCATTGGCTGTTCGGTGGACGGATGTTCTTCCTGGCGCGGCTGGTCAACCATGTCTCACGCTTCCTCACTGCGATCGACATTCATCCAGGCGCGACGATCGGGCGGCACCTGTTCATCGACCATGGCTTTACCGTGATTGGTGAAACTGCGCAGATCGGCGATAACGTCACTATTTATCAGTGCGTTACCCTTGGTGGCACCAATCCCTCCAATGGCGTGCCGGGCAAGCGCCACCCGACGCTGCTCGACAACGTAATCGTGGGTTCGGGCGCGCAGATCCTGGGGCCGATCACGGTGGGCCAGCGCGCGCGCATCGGCGCCAATGCTGTCGTGACCGACGATGTGCCCGAAGGCGCGACGATGGTCGGGCTCAAGGCGCGATCGACGCTGGTCCCGGTCGAGCAGTGGTTGCGTGACTTCGTCCCGTACGGCACGCCGTGCAAGGAACCGTGCGAGCCGGCGTCGGGCACGGCGCGGATCGAGGAAATCGAGGCCGAACTCGTCGCGTTGCGCGAAGAAGTGGCGCAAATGCGCGCAGCAACGCGCGAAAACGCCACCGGAGACGCACCCGCACCACGCCGGCGGGGGCGCAACTGAGCACGTTCATCGGCAGCGAAGGGCCGGCTGTGGACAGCGCGGGCCAACCGATCGGCACCGGCCCCAACGCGGCCAATGCCAACGTGGTCGCCTTTCCGCCGCGCGCTCCGCTCCAGGTGGGGTTCGATCGGCTGGAACTGATGCATATTCTCGGTCTCTACGGGCGAATGGTCGCGGCCGGGCAATGGCGTGATTATGCGATGGATTTTGCGCGCGATTCCGCCAGCTTCTGCGCTTTTCGCCGCACCGCTGAACGCCCGACCGCGCGGGTCGAGAAGCGGCCGGCGCTGCGCAACCGCCAAGGCATGTGGACGCTGTACGGGGAGGGCGGGCAAGTGTTGAAGCGCGGGCACGACCTGGTCGGGGTGCTGTTCCCGATCGAGCGCAAGCTGCTGAAAGTGGTCGAGGGTTAGCCCGCCACCACGGCCTTACTCTCTAGGTTCTGCCAGCAGAATATTCATCCACGCTTCGGCCACGGGCTTGGCGCGGTCCGTCTGCCAGGCCTCTGCGGTAACATTGGCAATGCGGCGGCCGGCCCGGGTGACGCGGCCTACGGCATAGCAGCGCTGGAGCGTGGCGCCGCGCAAGAATTCGATGCTGACGTTGACCGGCTTGAGGCGCTTTGTTTCATTGCGGCTGCCGAGTTCGGCATGGAGCGCCAGGATTGCAGCCATTTCAAGCAGTCCGCTCAACGCGCCGCCGTGGACGAACCCTGGCCGGCCGAGCGTGCGCGAATCGGGGTCGAGCGCCATCAGCGGGGCACCGTCCTGGATGCCGATGATCTCGATACCCAAAGTGCGCGCGTAAGGCGGCAGGCGGTCTCTGAACCGGGCCAGCAGCGCTGCATTATCGTTCATGAAGGCCACGCTGTGCGCATGAATATGCCCGCGGCGTGCGCTATCGGGTCGGACGGATCACCATCGTGCGCGATTGCCCGCACAAAGCTCATCGAGCGCTTGGTGGCGTAGCATTCGGCGTGCGCGATGACTGTTTCGCCCGGCTTGGCGGCGCGCAAGTAGTCGATCCTCAGATCGAGTGTGGCTTGCGGTACGAAACGCTTCTTGCGGGTCCATACCGAGAGCGACGTCGCGTTGTCGAGCAGGCTGATGATCGGACCCGATGCAAGCACGCCACTGGCCTCATCGCCCACGAGGTCTGCCCGCCACGGCAGTGCGATTTCGACCCAGTCTGGCCCATGCGCGTGATAAGTCAGGCCGATGAAGCCGCCGTGGCCGTGCCCGCTCATGATGCGGATGGCCATTTCCGGGTTGAACGGCCCGGTCATGGCGTCGATGGTCGGCGGCAGTGCTGCTGGGCCAGAGGCGGGGATATCCATGCAGCGGTGTCCTGCCGGGGGCTGGGACGTGTGGCAATCTCAAAGTTATCGGTGCGGCTGTTCAGGCCGGCTTGCCGGTCTTGAGCCACGCGAGCGCCAGCGGGACCACCATGACAGCGGCGAAAAGCGCGGGCATCGGAAACAGCCAGCGCGCAGCGATCCCGACCGAGGCCACCCCGGACAGCACAAACGCCGCAATCATCGGCCGGACAAGCGCAGCATCGCGTTCCGCCACAGTGGCGATCTGCCATAGCAGCACAGCTTGCAAAAGCATGCCGATCGACAGTGACCAGCCGAAGCCCATGAAGAAATCGAGGTACGAGCGGCGCACGCCCATCACCAGAAAGCGGACGGCACCCATGTTGGCAAGCACGGCATTGCCGCCCATCGGCGACCACTGGCTGAGTCCGCCGAGCGAATGGCCCAGCGCGAAGACGCACGATATCACCGATGCGATCCGCAACAGCAGCTTTGGCGTCACCTACCCGAATCCCCTCGTGCGCAGACGATTCTGGCGATAGCTACCTCACGCTGGCGGTGCCATATCTATTGCGGCGGCATCGGATGCTTAAAGCACCGCGCCCGACAGGGCGTCGATCGCGGCCTGGAGGATCATCGCGGCGGCGGCGGAATCAATGCGGTCGACCCGCTTGGCGCGGCTCATGTCCTGTTCGATCAGCGCGCGGGTTGCGGCCTGCGTTGTCCAGCGTTCGTCCCACAGCAGGATCGGCAGGCCCAGGTCCGCCAGGTTGCGCGCCATCGCGCGTGCCGCCTGCGCGCGCGGGCCTTCGCTGGCGTCCATGTTGAGCGGCAGGCCCATGACGATGCCCTTGACCGCGCGCTCCGCGATCAATCGGGCGAGCGTGGCCTTGTCGACCGTGAACTTGCCGCGGCGGATGGTCTTGCCGGCGCCGGCAAAGCGCCACCCGGCATCGCTGATTGCGGTGCCGATGGTCTTGGTGCCCGGATCGAGCCCGAGCAGCACACCGCCATGGGGGAGGCTTGCGCGAAAGTCGGCAATGCGCGTGGTGATCACACCTTTCGCAAGAGTTTCAGTCGGTTCAGTCATGCGGGGTGCTGCGTTCAAGTCCTGGGGGCGGGCCTTGCGGAGAGCCTTGTGGCCGGTGATCCCGGCCCAAGTACCATGCAGCTTCACGTCGCGCGACATCGGCGCGCAAGTTCGCCCAGAACAGGGGAATGTCGTAGGCGGTGTAATTGTTGCCCGGCAGGACATAGCCGCCGAGCTGGAGTGGCTTGCCGATGATCAGCAGCCCTTGTGCATCGCAGCGCGCTGGAACCAGTTGCCCGGCAAGTGCCCCTCCGGTCATCGCTGAATTGGGCATCAGTGCCCCCAGGTTGGCAGAGGCCGGGGCCGTTGGTGAAGCACCACCGGTCAAGGGATTGGTGCACAAATAAGGTGGCTCGGCGATGCGCCCGCTGATCGGCCCGAGGTTGCGAATTGCGGCGCCGAGTTCTCCCAGATCGGCCGGTTCGGCAAAGCTGACATAGCTTATCAGGCAGCCGGCCTGATCGGGGCCGGTGCACGCGGCAATGCCGAATTCGCGTTGCACCTCGCCCTTCGAGACGGGCCAGCCGATCGCATAAACCCCGATGATGCGTGCTGCGAGCGCGCGGTCGGCCGCGCGTTCGTGCAGGATCCGCAGCAGGAGCAACGCGCCCTGATTGTGCCCGGCCAGAATGATCGGCCGATCAGCAGGTTGCGCGGCCAGGAAGGCTTCGAATGCCTGCCGCACGTCGCCAAAGGCTACGTCGATCGCGGCGCGTGCGCTTGGCGTCGGGCTGAGGAACGCGCCGATCACGGCTTGGCGGTACATCGGAGCCCAAACCAGGCTGCGGTTGAACGGGCTCGCCATCAAGCCAAGGAACAGTTTGTCACGCGCGCGCCGATCGCGTCCGTCGCGATCGTCCAGCGTGTCGTTCCAGTGGCTGCTGGCAAAGCTGGTGGTCGTCGGCACGAAAAACACCGCGGCGCGCGACGGTGGAGCCGGGGGGGCGATCCAGCCATCGGGCAACAATCCGGACGTATCGTCCGCGCGCCTGCGGCCCCGGGCATCTGGACGCGCCAGCCACAGCGTGTCTGAAACATAAGCTCCGGCCGGCAGCGGTGGCGGTGCGGTAAAGGCGTTGCGCGGGATGAAGGCGAGGGCGAGCAAATCGCTTGACCACCCAATGACCACGACGGATGCAGTCAGCGTGAGAACGAGCAGAAGTGCAATTGCTGCGATGAACTTGGACCAGACCGCAACCATCGAGCTATCGTTCAGCTTATCTCGGGCGCTGCGGTTGCAACGCGGCGGTCTGATGGAGGATCGCCCCGACCGGACGGCTGATCGTTGCGTTCGGGCTGATCGTTGCGTTCAGGCTGATCGTTGCGTTCCGACTGCCGTTCGAGCGCGATCTTGAGCATCAGCACGATCGGATCGGCTAGCACCAGCCCCAGCAGGCCGAACAGCACGCCCATGATCAACTGCGCGCCCAGCACCAGCGCGGGCGCCAGATCGGCGGTGCGGCGGGCCACCATCGGCACGATGATGTAGCCATCGACCGTCTGGACCACCAGGTACACCACCGCGCAGTAGATCCCCATGCTGGTTCCGCCCGAGAAACCGACCAGGATCATCAAGGCGCCCGAGATCGGCGCACCGATGTTGGGCAGGAACGCCAGCATACACGTCAGGATGCCCAGCAGCGCTGCCATCGGCACCCCGTAAAGCGCCAGAAGCACGCCCACCGCGACGCCTTCGACAACCATCCCCAGCACGCGCCCGAACAACAGCATGCGCAAACTGCGGCCCATGCGCGTGAGCGTGATCTGGAAGCTGGCGCGTTCGTTCAGCGGCAGCATCCACGCCACCCCGCGCTGGTACAGCCGGGGTTCCATCGCGAGATAGACGCCCAGGATCAGGATCAGGAACAGCGTCGTCACCCCGCCGAGCAGGCCGCCCAGCACCGTGGTCAGCGAGCCGACGCCGCCGATCGCCTGCTGCGCCACGCTGCCGAAGTCGGTCTTCCCGAAGGTAATGCCGTGCGCCCGACCCCAGTCGAGCAGGCGATGGACCTGCAAGTTGACCACCGCAGGCATCTGCGCGGCCTGGTCGGTGATCTGGTTGCCCGCGAACATCACCAGCCACACCAGGAACGACACCGCAAAGAACAGCACCAGCCCGATCCGCACCGCCCGGCCAACGTGGAGCACGCGCCCGAGCAGCCGCGCACCGCCATCGACCAGCGCGGCGAAGACGATCCCGCCGAAGATCACCAGCAGCGGCTGCGACAGCACGACCACCAGCGCGGCCAAGGCGACCACCGCAACCCAGGTGGCCGCGCGCTTGGCTTCGGTGATGACCAGGCGGTCGCTGAAATCGGTGGGCCCGGTCGAGGCCAACGTGTGCCGGCGCGGCGGGGCGGGCTGTCCGGGCGCGGCGTCGGCTGCGCGGATGCGGTCGCCTTCGCTTTCCGGTGCGCTCGGCTCCTCCGAATGTCCCGAAGCGTCGGCGTTGCTGTCGAACCGGTCGGTCATGGCTCCGTTTTGCGCGTTTGGTGCTCGGGGTGCAAGCTTGCGCCGGCGCGATAGCCGCGCAGCGCGCTCCACCAGGTCAGCGGGTTGAGCGTTTCGCTGCCGTCGAGCGAAAACGTCAGGAATTCGGCGCGACCACCGATGTCGGACAACGGCACCGGGCCACCGAGACCTTGTTCGGCCAGCGGTGCGCGGCTGTCTGCCGAATGGTCGCGATTGTCACCCATCAGGAACAGATGGCCGGCGGGGATAACGGTTTCGGGAAAGTTGTCGAGCGGCTGTTCCATGTGATCGATGATCCGGTAACTTGCGCCATTGGGCATCGTTTCGCGGCGGATCGGCAATTCACAGAATTCCTGGCCGTTCGCCACGCGATAGCGCAACCCGGGAAAGGTATGGCCATCGCACGGCTGGTTTTCATCCACCGGCAATTCGAGTGGCTTTTCCGAGACTTGCGGCACGGGCTTGTGATTGAGGATGATCTGGCCATCGATCACTTCGATCGTATCGCCGGGCCGTCCGACCACGCGCTTGATATAGTCCTGGTCCTGCCCGCGTGGCACCACGATCACCACGTCGCCATATTGCGGCGTGGCGCCCAGCAGCCGCCAGGTGCCGCGGTGAGCGAAGTGGAACGAGATCGACGACCAGTTCCAGCCATAGGGGTACTTGCTGACGATCAGCCGATCACCCACCAGCAGCCCCGGCATCATCGAGATCGACGGGATGTAGAACGGCTTGGCGATGAAGCTGTGGAATCCGATGACCGCCAGCAGCATCAGCACAAGGCCGCGCAATTCGCTCCACCAGTCGACCGGATCGCGCGCCGGGGTGGCGGGCTTGCGCGGGGCACTGACGGCTGCGGCATCACGCTCTTGGTCGTCGATCACGCCGCGCGCTCCGCGAAGCTGCGCGCGTTCATGATGTGCGCTCCGCGAAGCTGCGCGCCTCTATAACTATAAACGCTTGCGCCCAGGGATGGTCGTCGGTCAACGTCAGGTGGACCACGGCCTCGTAACCCGCAGGCGTGATCGCCGCGAGCCGCGCCGCTGCGCCGCCAGAAAGCGCCAATGTCGGCGCGCCCGACTTGGCATTGACCACGCCGATGTCCTTCATGAACACCCCCGCCTTGAACCCGGTGCCCACCGCCTTGGAGAACGCCTCCTTCGCCGCGAAACGCTTGGCCAGCGTGCCTGCCTTGGTGAACGGGCGCCGCGCCGCCTTCGCGCGTTCGACTTCGGTGAACACGCGCAGTTCGAACCGTTCGCCGAAGCGGTCGAGCGAAGCCTGGATGCGCTCGATGTTGCAGAGGTCGGAACCGATGGCGAGGATCACCGCGCATCATCCATCAAATCGCGCATCCGCCTGACGCTGGCATCGAGCCCGACGAAAATCGACTCGCCGATTAGATAGTGCCCGATATTCAGTTCGGCCAGTTGCGGGATCGCCGCGATCGGGCTCACGTTTTCATATGTCAGCCCGTGCCCGGCGTGCGGTTCGATCCCGTTCTTCACGGCGAGCGCGGCCATGTCAGTTATGCGGCGCAATTCGATTGCAACCTGGTCGTCTTCAGCGTGCGCATATTCTCCGGTGTGCAATTCGACCACCGGCGCGCCGAGCCGCATTGCCGCTTCGATCTGCACCGGATCGGGCGCGATGAACAGGCTGACGCGCACGCCCGCATCGACCAGACGCGATACGATCGGCGCGAGCCGGTTGTGCTGCCCGGCGGCATCGAGGCCGCCCTCGGTGGTGCGTTCCTCGCGCCGTTCGGGCACGATGCACGCGGCGTGCGGGCGGAATCGCAGCGCGATTTCGAGCATTTCGTCGGTGGCGGCCATCTCAAGGTTGAGCGGCAACCCGGTGGCTTCGATCACGCGCGCCAGGTCATCATCGCGGATGTGGCGCCGGTCTTCGCGCAAATGCACGGTCAGCCCGTCGCCGCCCGCGGCCGCGACGATCTGCGCGGCACGGACTGGATCGGGATGATTGCCGCCGCGCGCGTTGCGGATCGTGGCGACATGGTCGATGTTTACCCCAAGACGCAGGCGGGGTGCGCTCCGTTCTTTCTGCGTATGCTGCAAGGTCATGGCTTGGTCCTGCTGCCCGGCTTGGTGACGGGTACGGCGGCCAGGGCGGCCGGCACGTCGTCTGGTGCGTATGTCGGGAAGTTCAACGCGACCAGCGCGTGAAAGGGCACGCCCAGATCGACCGACCCCGCTGACCGATCGACCAACGCCGCAGCCGCGATCACTTCGCCGCCCGCCGCCTCGATCGCGGCAATCGCCTCCCGGCTCGAAAGCCCGGTGGTCACCACGTCCTCGACCATCAGCACCTTGTCACCGGGATTAAGTGCAAAGCCGCGGCGGAATTCGAAGGTGCCGGTCGGACGTTCGACGAACAGCGCCTCCACGCCCAGCGCACGGCCCATTTCATGCCCGATGATCAACCCGCCCATCGCCGGCGAGACGACTCTGGTGATCTGCTGGCGCGCATCGCGGGGCAGGCGCTTGGCCAGCGCCTCTGCCAGCCGGCTCGCGCGCATCGGGTCCATCAGAACCCTTGCGCACTGCAGGTAATGGGCCGAATGTCGCCCCGACGAGAGCAGGAAATGCCCTTCAAGCAGCGCCTGGCAGCCACGAAATTCGGCGAGCACGTCTTCGTCTTGCATGAGATCCCCGTTGGAACAGCGTGTGGCGTCGTGAATGTTGTCGGCATTTGGCGCCATGCGATTGCCGCCTTGGCCATGTGGTCTTTATCCGGTGGTCTTCAACAGAACTGCCCGCAGTCTAAAGGGCAATCTGCCAAGAGCCCAAAAGCACTGCCGAATCGGCATCAGCCGGCGTTTTACAATGCCGATAAATGGGCTTCGCATGGGTGCTTGGCTCCTGCTCAATATTCCCCTAGAGGCGCTTGAGACTGCGGGCAAGCGGGCGTATAGGCCATTTGTTCAACGAATTAATGGGGCATCGGCACGGGTAAGACAAACCCATGCCCGCACAGGGAAAAACGGAACAACCGACGATGAGTCTTGTTGCAAACGCCCGCGCTATGGGCAGAACCTTTGGATCCATGGCCTTTGGCCTCGGCGCGGCTTTGGCCCTGACCGGCGCCCTGGTCGCAGCGCCACAAGTGCTGGCGCAGGCTGCGCCCGCCGCAGCGGCGCCGGTTGCGCCTGTAGCGGTTACCGAACCCGCTGCAACGAAGGCGACATCTCCTGCAGCCAATGACAATTCTGCCGCTGGTGCAGATGTTTACGTGCCGGCCAAGCCCGTCGCAGGCGTCGGCATGCCGACCGCTCGCGCTTATGGCTTCCAGACGCAGTTTTCGCCCGTCGGCCACGAAGCGTTGGCGATGCACAACGCGATCCTGATGCCGATCATCGTTGCCATCACGTTGTTCGTGCTGGGGCTGATGCTTTACGTGATGGTTCGCTTCCGCCGGGCTCGCAATCCCGTGGCTTCGAAAAATGCGCACAACACCGTGATCGAAGTGGTGTGGACGCTGCTGCCCGTGCTGATTCTGGTGTTTGTTGCGGTCCCTTCGATCCGGCTGCTTGCCGCGCAATACAAGGCTCCGCCAAAGAACGCGCTGACCGTGAAGGCGACCGGCTACCAGTGGTATTGGGGCTACACCTATTCGGACAATGGCGGGTTCGAGGTCATCTCGAACATGTTGACCCCGGAAGAAGCGCTCAAGCGTGGCGAACCGCAGCAGCTTGGCGCCGACAAGCGGATGGTCGTGCCTTACGGTGAACCGATCCGGCTGCAGACAACGGGTTCGGACGTGATCCACTCGTTCGCGATGCCATCGTTGTGGTTCAAGCTCGACGCGGTGCCAGGCAAGATCAATGAACGGCTGCTGTTCATCGAAAAGCCCGGCGTTTATTACGGTCAGTGCTCCGAACTGTGCGGTGCCCGCCACGCCTTCATGCCGATCGTGATCGAAGCGGTCAGCCGGCCGGTGTTCAACGCATGGCTCAAGGCCAATGGCGGAACGGTTGCCAGTTCGAAGGACGCCAAACCCGGCACCGTCACGGCTGTGGCATCACCTGCAGCAGCACCCGCCGTGGCCGCTAAGCCTAGTGCCTGATTTTTGGGCCTGATTACAACTTTCAAAACCTGAGGTTCGACCGACATGGCTTCCACCGCGGCTCCCGAGAGCTTCCAGGCGCATCACGACGATCATGCGCACGATCATGACCACAAGCCGAGTTTCTTCGCGCGTTGGTTCATGTCGACCAATCACAAGGACATCGGTACGCTCTACCTGATTTTCGCGATATTCGCGGGGATCATCGGTGGCGCAATTTCGGGCATCATGCGCGCCGAACTCGCGCACCCTGGCATCCAGTACCTCGGCTTCTGGACCAACGTGATCGGCGGCAACGGCGCCGATCTCAACCAGACGCTCCACACCTGGAACGTGATGATCACCGCCCACGGCCTGATCATGGTGTTCTTCATGGTCATGCCCGCGATGATCGGCGGCTTCGGCAACTGGTTCGTCCCGATCATGATCGGCGCGCCCGACATGGCCTTCCCGCGGATGAACAACATCTCGTTCTGGATGACCGTGGCCGGCTTCTGCAGCCTGATGATTTCTCCATTCGTGCCGGGCGGCACCGGCCATGGCGCCGGCGTCGGCTGGACTGTCTACGCTCCGCTGTCCACCAGCGGGTCGGTTGGCCCAGCGGTCGATTTCGCGATTTTCTCGCTCCACCTTGCGGGTGCGGCGTCGATCATGGGCGCGATCAATTTCATCACTACCATCTTCAACATGCGCGCACCGGGGATGACCCTGCACAAGATGCCGCTGTTCGTGTGGTCGGTGCTGGTGACCGCGTTCCTGCTGCTGCTGGCGCTGCCGGTGCTGGCTGCGGCGATCACCATGTTGATCACCGATCGCAACTTCGGCACCACTTTCTTCGACGCCACCGGCGGCGGCGATCCGGTGCTCTACCAGCACTTGTTCTGGTTCTTCGGCCACCCCGAAGTCTACATCATGATCCTGCCCGGTTTCGGCATGATCAGCCAGATCATCTCGACCTTCTCGAAGAAGCCGGTGTTCGGTTACCTCGGCATGGCATACGCGATGGTAGCGATCGGCGTGGTCGGGTTCGTCGTGTGGGCGCACCACATGTACACCACCGGGCTTTCGCAGGACGTGAAGGTCTATTTCACCGCCGCAACGATGGTCATCGCTGTCCCCACCGGCATCAAGATCTTTTCGTGGATCGCAACGATGTGGGGCGGCAGCCTTACCTTCAAGAGCCCGATGGTCTGGGCGCTGGGCTTCATTTTCCTGTTCACCGTCGGCGGCGTGACCGGCGTGGTGCTCGCCAACGGTGGCATCGACGACAACCTCCAGGACACCTATTACGTGGTGGCGCACTTCCACTACGTGCTGTCGCTGGGCGCGGTCACCTCGCTTTTCGCCGGGTTTTACTACTGGTTCCCTAAGATGTGCGGGCGGATGCACTCGGAATTTCTGGCGCACCTTCACTTCGCGATCTTCTTCGTGGGCGTGAACCTGATTTTCTTCCCGATGCACTTCCTGGGTGCGAACGGCATGCCGCGCCGCTACCCCGATTACACCCCGGCGTTCGAGTACTGGAACACGATCGCATCGCACGGCTACGAGATTACTATCGTCAGCATGTTCGTGTTCTTCGCCAACATCATCTACACGCTGTCGATGGGCAAGAAGGCCGAAGGCAACTATTGGGGCGAAGGCGCCACGACGCTGGAGTGGACGCTGTCCTCGCCGCCGCCGTTCCACCAGTTCGAAACGCTGCCTGTGATCGACGACGCCGCGCATCACTGAGTAAACTTTGATTGATCGAGTACCAGCACCCCGGTGGAAACGCCGGGGTGTTCTGGTTTTAGGGCTTTGCAGAAGTGGAGCCTCCGGCGGGCAAGGGACTGAGTCCCTT
>NZ_JANXWG010000096.1 GCF_025351285.1 Novosphingobium sp. | reverse complement strand
CGGCAAGCAACAGCGACAGCAATGCAGCGCCGGCCGACAGCACTTTGGGCTCGAACACGCCGGCGCTGGGCTTCTGGGACATCGCATGGGCAGGGGAGGTCTTGATCATGGCTAGGCTCCTTCGTCACCCCGAATGCCAGCTGCCCGTTGACGGGCAAGCACGCGTGCGTGGATGGCATCGTCAATTTCGTGAGTGCGGCCTGCGAGCCGGTGTTGTACCGTTGGCGAAGCGTGAACGGGCAGGGACTTTGATGCGGAAACGGAAATAGGCAATCGAAGCCGCTTCGATGGCCGTGATCGGCATCGTGCTGGCCCTGATGGGGCCATTCGGCACTTTTGCGCTCCCTCTCGGGGCGCGGGTGATCGATTGGCAGGTGTTCATCTTCGGCGGATATTGCGTATTCAGGCCGGTGGTCACGGCCGGCAGCCTGGTGGCGGCGCAAGGCGGGATGCCGCGCTGGCTGGCGATCGGGTTGGCTTGCATGGTCGCGGCGATGCCTGTCACCGTGCTGGTCGGGTGGGCGCTGGGCGGAATGGCGTGGCGTGGGCTGACGTTGGGCACGCTGGTCGAGATCTATCCCGATATCCTGCTTGTGGGTGCGGCGATCACGCTGCTGCAAGTCATGGCCGGGCGCGTACCGGCGGCCGTTAGGCCCGGGCCTGACCCGGCGCTCCCACTCGAGCCACCGGCTGCGCGCACGGTCGAGCTGACGCCTGGGCCCGAACGCACGATCGACGCGGTGGTCAAGCAAGTGACCCAGCCCCGGTTTCTCGCCCGGCTTCCTGTCGGGCATCGTGACGGGCTCATCGCAATCGAAAGCGAGGACCATTACGTGCGGGTCCACAATCGCGCGGGTAGCACGCTGGTGCTGTTGCGGCTGGCCGATGCGGTGGCCGAGTTGGAGGGAATGGATGGCCTGAGGATCCATCGTAGCTGGTGGGTCGTACGCGATGCGATGGCAGAAGTGCTGCGCCGGGATCGCGCCATCAGCTTGCGGCTGGTCAACGGGATCGAGGCGCCGGTGGCTCGCAATGCGGTGCCGGCCTTGCGCACGGCGGGTTGGCTGAACCGCTGACTTGCGCGATGCGTTCGATTTTTCAAGGAGTTGCTAGGTAAATTCCCTTAGCTGACGCAGCGCTGGATCTTGCGATTTTCTCGGCAATGCAAAGCGTTCCAGGCCGGGGGTCTGGCACGAAGCTGGATCAAAGCAAACCACCTTGCCCGCAAGACCCTCTCTCTTCGTGCTGGACACCAGCGACCCCGAGCTGGCGCGCGCGCAGTTTGAATCGTTCGGCAAGCAGATGCCGCTGCTTTATCTGATTCTGGTGCTCAACGCCGCGGCGATCACGGTCGAGTTCTTTCGTCCCAACAGGATCTGGATGAGCACGATCGCGCCGCTAGTGATCTGCGGGGTCGCGCTGCTGCGCGGCTGGTGGTGGTGGCGCCAGAGCGGATCGAGCCGCTTTTCCGACGCCGACATCACCCGTACCCTTCGCCGCACCTGCAATCTTGCGGTGGTGCTGACGCTGGCGTTCGATGCCTGGAGCATGACAATCTATCCCAGTGGCGATGGATACGCCCGGGCGCACTTGTCGTTCTTCCTGGCGCTGACTCAGGTCAGCACGGTGTTCTGCCTGATGACCATCCGCGCCGCAGTCATGCGCGTGGCCGCCACCAGCACTGCGTGCTTCGTGATCTACTTCAGCCTGGTCGACGATGGGCAGATGCTGGTCGAGGCGCTTGTGTTGTGCTTCGTCGGGCTGGGCATGATGGTGGTGACCAACCGCTAAAACGACGATTTTTCGCAATTGATCGTGTCGCGGCGCGACTTGCGCAACCGGCAACAGGAAACTGAAAAGCTGAGCGAGGAAAACCGCCAGATTGCGCTGACCGACGCGTTGAGTGGCTTGCCCAACCGTCGCAAGCTGCTGGCGCGGCTCGACCGGCTAGAGGACGCGATCGGAGACCAGATCGATACCCGCGCGGTGGTGTTCATCGATCTCGACGGGTTCAAGCAGATCAACGATGCGCATGGCCATCACGCCGGAGATACGCTGATTTGCAGCTTGAGCGAGCGGTTGCGCGCGCTCTGCGAAGGACGGGCCACGCTGGCTCGGGTGGGGGGCGACGAATTCGCGGTGCTGATCGAGGCTTCCGGTGCCACCGCGCTTGCGCTGGCGCTGGCGCAGACGATCAACGACGAGATCTGCCTGCCCGTTCTGGTCGATCGCCACGTATTGCAAGTCGGTGCCAGCATCGGGATCGCCAGCAACGCCGACGGGGCGTTGCGCGCACACGAATTGCTGCGCCGCGCCGATACCGCGATGTACCACGTCAAGACCAGCGGCAAGGGCGATATCGCGGTCTATGATGTGGCGTTCGATCTGGGCCGGATGTGGCGGTTGACGATCGAGAACGAGATCGGCCTCGGGCTGTCGCAAGGCGAATTCGAGGTGGCCTATCAGCCGGTAGTCGATGCCACCAGCGGCGCGATCGTTGCGGCAGAAGCCCTGGTTCGCTGGCCCCGCCGGCCTGGCGGCGCGCTCGATCCAGATCAGTTCATCGAGATTGCCGAGCGGACCGGGCAGATCCATCCGCTGGGCCTGTTCGTGCTTGAACGCGCGTGCCGCGATATCCTGCCGCTGATCGACGTGAAGCTGAGCGTGAATGTGTCGCCCGTCCAGTTCAGCGATCCCAAGTTGGTCCGGCAAGTGGCACACGTGCTAGAACAGACGCGTTTTCCGGCCGCGCGGTTGCAGCTTGAAATCACCGAGGGTTATCTGCTTGCCCATCCCGAAGGCGCGATCCGGGCGATCCGCAGCTTCAAGGCGATGGGCATGTCGGTGGCGCTTGACGATTTCGGCACCGGCTTCACCAGTATCCATTACCTGCAGTCCTATGGCTTCAGCCACATCAAGATCGACAAATCGCTGCTGGCCGGGCTGCACCAGGGCAGCAAGGCGTCGCTGCTGATCACCGGCGCGATCTACCTGGCCAATGGCCTCGATATGCGGGTGATCGCCGAAGGCGTCGAAACGGCGGAACAGGCCGAACTGCTGCGCGCTGCCGGGTGTCACAAGTTGCAAGGCTTCTTGTTTGGCCGCCCGATGCCGATCAAGGCGTTCGTACTCGCCTTCCGCGATCCAACCGGCTGGCCCCGACGGGAGCCGCATCGACGCCTGGCCGCGCACTGACTTATCAGGGCTGCCTGCCCGGTCAGGCTGGCGGGTAAACGATGGCGGTCAGTTCCCATTCCTTTTCACCGCCCGGCAGGGTGACGCGGCGGATGTCGCCCACGGAGGCGCCGCGCAAGGCCCGGGCGAGCGGGCTGGACCAGCCGATCCGGCCATGGTCGGCATCCTGTTCGTCGTCGCCCACAAGCGTGACTGTGCGGTGTGCGTCGTGTTCGTCGGCGAGCGTGACAGTCGCACCGAAGAATGCGCGGCTGCGGTCAGGCTGCTGTGCGGGATCGATGACGCGTGCGGCCTTCATGCGGCGGGCGAGGTGCGACAATTCGCGATCGATTTCGCGCATACGCTTGCGGCCATAGAGGTAATCGCCGTTTTCCGAACGATCGCCATTGCCGGCCGCCCAACTGACGATCTCGGTGATCGCGGGCCGTTCGGTGCCGAGCAGGTGATCGTAGCGCGCGCGCATCGCGGCGAAGCCGGTCGGGGTGATCGGGTTGCCGTCGAACATTGCAAAGCCATTGAAAAGAAGAAAGACAGTCCTTCGACAAGCTCAGGACGAACGGAAATGGCGCAACGGGCAGGGGTTAACCCGGTTTGCGCTTGCCCAGGAAATGGCTGAGTGGATTGGCGCCGCGATAGCTGGCGCGTTCGGGGTTCATTGCCTCGTAAACTACAGCATTTTCAAGCACATGCTGGACGTAGCCGCGCGTTTCGGTGAACGGGATGCGTTCGATCCAGTCGACCCAGTCGATTTCGCCATTGCGTGGATCGCCGTTGGCGCGCAGCCATTTGTTGACGTTGCCCGCGCCGGCGTTGAACGCCGCCACCGCCAGCGGATAGCTGCCGCCGTAGTAGTCCATCAGCCGGCCGACATAGGTCGAGCCGAGCGTGAGGTTGTAGCGCGAATCGTCGGTGAGCGACGCGCTGCTGTAGCTCATGCCCAGCTTGCGCGCTTCTTGCGCGGCGGTGCCGGGCATCAGTTGCATCAAGCCGCGCGCACCGGCGTGGCTGACCGCGTTGTTGGCGAACTGGCTTTCCTGCCGCGTGATGGCGTGGACCATCGTCCACGATCCTTCATGGCCTTCGGGCACCGGGATCAGCGGGAAGGCGATCCGCTGAAAATCGGTGAAGCCCTTGGCCTCTGCGGTCTGGCCGACGACCACGCCCAGGTCGCGCCGCCCGATCTGTTTGGCCAGATCGGCGACCATGTTGAACTGGCCGGGGGTCTGCTGTTGTTCGCTGACTTCCTTGAAGAATTTCAAAGCGGTCAGCCAATCGGCATCGCGCGCGACTTCTTTTACGGCTTGCGTGAGGGGCTGCGCGGCGAAGCGCGCGCGGTCTTCGGGCGTGGGCTGCGCGGTCGATTCGGGCGGGAACGGTGGGATCGACTGGCCCAGCCGTTCGAGCGAAAGCTGGCCATAAAACTGATCGCCATAGCGTGCAGCGGTGGCGAATTCGGCTTGCGCTTCGGCCGTCCGCCCGGCTTGTGCGAGCGCGCGGCCGGCCCAGTAGAACCCTTTCGAGCGCGTGCCGGGCGTGCGTGCAGCGGCGCCGTAACGGTGGAACAACGGGGCTGCATCGGCTGCGCTTCCCAATTCGCGCAGCGCGGTGCTGCCGCCCAGCCAGGTGAGCGAAGTGTAGTTGTCGCGGATCGGGAAGCTCAGCCGCGCGATGTCTTCGCCCGGATCGAACGCATCGTCGATCTTGGCGGCGATCCGCACCGCAGCGCGGGCACTGCCCGATGCAACCGCAGCGCGCGCGTTGGCGAGCATTTCGGTGACCCAGCCCTCACGGTCGAGCGGCTTGCGCGACAAGCGAGGGCGGTTGGCAAGCAGTTCGGCCGCCGCACTTGCTTGTCCCTGCCGGCGCAACTGGCGCGCGCGGGCGTAGATGTAACCCGGATCGGCGTTGAGCGCGGCCATGTCGACCGGCATGCCGGTGGCCGTGGGGTCCGATCCCGCCAGCACCGCCAGCCGCGCCGCTGCAATTCCGCGATAGGACGGTGAAGTAAGCCCCAGTTGCCGTTCGGCCGCACCTTGCGCGCCCGCCCACAGCAGCGCGTCCATCCGCGCGTCCTGATCGGCGGGGGTGAAGCTGTTGCCGAAGGTGGAAGCGATCGCGGCTTCGGCGGTGTCGCTCATCGCGCCGCCGCGCCAGGCCTGGTTGGCGAGTGCGGCGCTTTCGCCCCGGCCCAAAGCCCGCAAGGCCAGCGCATATTGCGCGCGCGCGGGATTGGTCAGCGGCGGGAAGCGATCGAAATAGGCCACCAGCCGGGCCGGATCGGCGCTTTCACGATCGAGCGCGGCTTCGGCGGAGCGGCGCAGCTTTTCTTCCTCGGGGAAACCGGGATAAGCCAGCAGGAACCCGGCATATTCCGAAAAGCTGAAGCTTTTGGAGGCCGAAAGCGCCCGCCACTTGTCGACCGCCTGCGCGATTCCCGAACGTTGCCCGGCGATCAGCGCGGCGCGCGCGCGATCCCACTCGCTGCCGTCGCTGGCGTGGCAGGCGGTTGCGGCCAGAAACACGGGGGCGAGCAGCGACACACTCGCGGTGCGGATCAATAGCGATTTGACGTCCATGCTGGACATTGTGCGCAAGGGCTCCTTATCAGGCGCTGAATGGCATGACGTGTGCGGAAAAACTGGCAACGAACCCCCCGAAGGCTGGCGCGATGGCCGCCATGGGCCGGTTCATGGCTTACAATGAGGGTGAAAGTCCATGTTTTCGGGTTCCATTCCGGCTCTGGTGACTCCTTTTCGGGACGGAGCGTTTGACGAGAAGGCTTTTCGGCGGCTGGTCGACTGGCAAATCGAGCAGGGCTCGTCGGCACTGGTGCCGTGCGGGACCACCGGCGAAAGCTCGACGCTGTCGAATGCCGAGCACCATCGCGTGATCGAATTGTGCGTCGAACAGACCGCAGGGCGCGTGCCGGTGATCGCGGGCTGCGGTTCCAACGACACGATGAACGCGCTGTTGCACATGACTTTTGCGAAAAAGTGCGGCGCGCAGGCGGCGTTGTGCGTGGCGCCGTATTACAACCGTCCGTCGCAGGAGGGGCTGCTGGCGCACTTCTCGTACCTGGCCGAACATATCGACTTGCCGATCGTGCTTTATAACGTGCCCGGCCGGACGGTGACCGACTTGAAGCCCGAAACGGTGTGCGAACTGGCGCGGCGCTTCCCGGACAAGATCGTGGGCATCAAGGACGCGAGCGGCGATCTTTCCCGCGTCACCGATCACCGCATGGGTATCGGCAAGCAGTTCTGCCAGCTTTCGGGCGACGACGAACTGGCGCTGCCGTTCAATGCAGCGGGTGGGGTTGGCTGCATCTCGGTGACGGCCAACGTTGCGCCCAGGTTGTGCGCCGATTTCCAGGCCGCATGTGCCGCCAACGATCTGGAAAAGGCGCGCGAACTCAACGACAAGCTTTATCCGCTGCATTACGCGATGTTCGAGGATGCCAGCCCCGGCCCGGTCAAGTACGCCTTGAGCCGCGTGCACGACTGGCTGTTCGACGAATTGCGGCTGCCGCTGACACCGTGCAATGCGCAGGCGAGGAAGGATGTGGACGCGGCGCTGGTGCACGCCGGGCTGGTGTGAGGGAGCAAATATTGTGGCGAAATACGGGGAAGATTGGACTGAAGCAGAAATCGAGATTTGCGTTCGAGCCTATGTGGACGCGCTGAAAGCGGGCGGTGGAAAAAATCTATTCCCAAAGACGTTTATCTCTATCGAGCTATCAAACAATTGCCTGGCCGCAATGACGGAGCGGTGGCCCGACGCATGGGCAACATCAGTGCGATCATGGTTTTGCATGGAGCCGATCCAGTGGTTGGCTGGAAGCCACAGGAAAACGTTGGCCCCACCAATACCGCACGGATTGGGCATCATCTAAAGGTATTGGGTGCGATCGCGTGAATAGAGGGCTTTCGCTCTAACCTGTGAACTCCTACATGCCCCCGTATTATGGCCCGTCCCAAACTCCCCGAATTCGACAAGACCAAGATCGTCGCCGAAAACCGGCGTGCGCGGTTTGAATATTTCATCGAGGATGTGTTCGAGGCGGGCATCGCGCTGACGGGCACCGAAGTGAAATCGCTGCGCTTCGGTGAAGGTTCGATCGCCGAATCCTACGCCGAAGTGAAGAAGGGCGAAGTGTGGCTGGTCAACGCCAACGTGCCCGAATTCAGCCACGGCAACCGCTTCAACCACGAACCCAAGCGCCCGCGCAAGCTGCTTCTGCACGAACGCGAGATCGCCAAGATGTTCGGTGCGGTGGAGCGCAAGGGCATGACTTTGGTGCCGCTGTCGGTCTATTTCACCAGCAAGGGCCGCGCCAAGGTCGAGCTCGCCTTGGCCAAGGGCAAGAACAACGCCGACAAGCGCAACACCGTCAAGGACCGCGAATGGAAGCGCGACCAGGCCCGCATCATGCGTGATCACAACTGATGGCGGTGCCTTTGTCCCAACGCCTGCTCGACTGGTTCAAGGGCCATGTGCCCACGCGTGAAAGCCTCGAAAAGAACCGCTGGGTGCGCCCGTTCGCGCATTCTGTGCTGCGGCCCGACTTGTGGCGCTTCAACCGCCGCTCGGTACCGCGCGGGATGGCGCTGGGGCTGTTCGTGGGCATCCTGATCCCGTTCGCGCACTCGGCGGTGGCGGCGCTGACCGCCGTGTTCGTGCGCGCCAACGTGCCGATGGCGATCGCCTCGACCTGGGTCAGCAATCCGGCGACGTGGATCATCATCTTCCCCTCGGCCTACAAGATCGGCGAAGCGCTGCTCCACGCCGATGCCATGACCGACATCGCGCCGATGGCCAGCGCGATGCACGAAACCGAGATGGACCGGCTGTTGACGCAGATCACCGGCAAGGGCCTCGACACCGCGCTCGGGCTGTTCGTGATCGCCACCGTATTGGCGTCGATCGGCTATCTCGTTTCCAGCTTTGGGTGGCGCTGGTGGATCATGCGCAAGCGCCGCAACCGTCTGGCGCAATCGCGTGAGCGTGCCGGGACTTTGGCGGGGTAATGACCGGGGTGGTCGGACCGGGCGATAACGCCGTGGCGGCAGCGGGCGCCACCGGGAACCGCGGGCCAAAGGATGCAATGCTGGTCGGATTGGCGTTGGTGGCGAGCGCGGCGCTACTGATCGCCGCCCATGCGCCACTGCTGGTGACGGCGGGCTTCGTCGGTGGCCTGGCGGTGTTGGCAACGATCGCATTGTTGATCGCGCGGCGCCCGGTGGCGGATGCGCCGCCCGCTTTCGCGGCGCCCGACTGGTCAGTGACGCACGCCGCAATCGACCGTGAGGACGAAGCCCTGGCGATCACCGACCGTGCGGGCCGGCTGCAATGCGCCAATCGCCGCTTCTCTGAATGGTTCGGGCTGGAGGCAGCGCCAACCCGGCTGCCGGTCGATCCGCCGTTCCGCGAAAAGCTCGAATCGGCCGCCCGCGCGGCATGGCGCGATGGCAGCGCGAGTGTGCCGCTGGTGGCGATGACCGCTGGCAACGGCGAGGCACGTCGCTGGCGGCTCGAACTGCAGCGCGCCGGGCGGGGCGAGGACCATCTCATCTGGCGTTTCCTGCCGCAAGACGAACAGGATATCGTGGCCGATGCCGCCGCGCAGATCGCGGGAAAGCTTGGCCGCGCGCTCGGCCGTGGTGCGATCGAGGCCGCGGTGGTGGCGCCCGACGGCGCGATCCTTGCCGCCAATACCGCCTTCGCCGCGCGCGCTGCCGGCGATCCCCATGCTGTGGTGGCGGGCAAGGACTTCGTCGGTTTTTTCCGCGCCGATGAGCACGACAGCGTGGTCTATGCCCGCGAAGGCGCACGCGGAACCCCGGTGAGGATGGTGCACTTGCCCATCGCCGATCCCGACCAGCCCGCCGATCCCGATCCGGCGAAAACCCCTTCGCTGTTCCTGCTGCTCGATAACCAGGGCCAGGACGGGCAGGGCCAAGGCGGCGCCGGCCGCGCAGGCCTGCCGCAAGTCGAGGCGCTGCTGGCGCGGCTGCCACTGGGCCTGGCGATGACCGACCGTGACGGCCGCTTCCTGTTCGCCAATGGCGCGTTCCTGCGCGCGGCCGGCATCGAGACGGGTGCCCCGCCGCCTTATCCCGCCGACCTTGTCATCCGCGAGGACAAGGGCGCGCTGTCCGACGCGGTACGGCGCTTCACGCAAGGCCAGTCGCCAGCATTTGGCACCGCCGGCGACGTTGCCGTGCGCCTCCACGCCACGCCCGACGAGCCGGTGTCGTTGACGCTGGCCAGCGTGCGCGGGCTGGGCGACGGCGCGGTGCTGCTCAGCCTCAAGGATTCGAGCGAGGAAACCCGGCTCAAGCGCGAGATCGCGCAGGCCACCAAGATGCAGGCGGTGGGCCAGCTTGCCGGCGGCGTCGCGCACGATTTCAACAACGTGCTGACCGCGATCATCGGCTGCTGTGATCTCATGCTCATGCGCCACACGCCGGGCGACAGCGATTACCTCGACATCCAGCAGATCAAGGCCAATTCGAACCGCGCGGCCTCGCTCACCCGCCAATTGCTGGCCTTCTCGCGCCAGCAGACGCTGCGCCCCGAAGTGCTGCAACTGCCCGATGTGGTCAGCGAAGTATCCGCCTTGCTCAAGCGGTTGATCGGCGAGAAGATCCAGTTCAAGGTCAGCCACGATCGCGATCTGGGGCTGGTCCGTGCCGATCCGGTTCAACTGGAACAGGTACTGCTCAACCTGGCGGTCAACGCGCGCGATGCAATGGCTGGTCGCGTAGGCGGCGTCCTGACGATCGCTACCAAGCGCGTCACCACGCAGGACGTGCGCGCGATGAAGAGCGAAATCCTGCCGGTGGATGATTACACTGCGCTGATCGTCGAGGACAACGGTTCGGGCATCAAGCCGCTGCTGCTGGGCAAGATCTTCGAGCCGTTCTTCACCACCAAGGACAAGGGCAAGGGCACGGGCCTAGGGCTGTCGACCGTTTACGGCATCGTCAAGCAATCGGGCGGCTTCATTTTTGCGACGAGTGAGGTGGATCGGGGTACGCGCTTCTCGATCTACTTGCCGGTCTACGTGCCCAATCCGGCTGAACTGGCTGCGAATGCCGCCGAAGCCAAGGCCGCGGCCGAGGCGAAAAGCGCCGAACCGCCGCGCGACTGGGCGCCAGGCGGACACATCCTGCTGGTCGAGGACGAGGACACCGTCCGCGCCGTGGCCGAACGTGCTTTGACGCGGCAAGGCTACAAAGTGACCGCCGCGTCGGACGGAGACGAAGGGCTGGAGATCATCACGAAAGGCGGCGATTTCGACCTCGTGCTGTCCGATGTGGTCATGCCCGTGATGGACGGCCCGGCGATGGCGCGCGCGATCCGCGAGGTGCGGCCCGACCTGCCGGTGCTGTTCATGTCGGGCTATGCCGAGGAACATCTGCGCCGCGACATCGATATCCCCAACATGTTTTTCCTGCCCAAGCCGTTCTCGGTCCAGCAGATCGTCGAGGCGGTCGAGGCCGTGCTCAGAAACCGCTGATTCGGGGCGGATTTTAACGCTTAGGTAGAATGACTTAGCGGAAATATCGCCATAGTGGCGACGATTTCTCCGTTCTCCACTTGTTCCACCAGAACAAAGCAGATACAAATCCGCCATTGACGGTTCGGTCCGGCCAACTCTAGGCACGAAGGGAAGCAGCCATGGCGGCACAGCTCAAGCTTATTCAGGATGGCAAAGTGAAGGACCAGGACCGGCAGAAGG
Organism: Novosphingobium sp.; assembly: GCF_025351285.1. Taxonomy (GTDB): domain Bacteria; phylum Pseudomonadota; class Alphaproteobacteria; order Sphingomonadales; family Sphingomonadaceae; genus Novosphingobium. Next base: position 4,960 of record NZ_JANXWG010000096.1, on the reverse strand, counting down.
CGCTCGATGCAGCGCTGGCGCAGATCGACCGTGCTTTTGGCAAGGGCAGCGCGATGAAGCTCGGCTCGAAGGAGACGATGCAGATCGAAACGATCTCCACCGGCAGCCTCGGGCTCGATATCGCACTCGGCGTAGGTGGCTTGCCGCGCGGTCGGGTGATCGAGATTTATGGTCCGGAAAGCTCGGGCAAGACCACGCTGGCGCTCCACGTAATCGCCGAAGCGCAGAAAGCCGGTGGCACCGCAGCTTTCGTCGACGCCGAACACGCGCTCGATCCGGGCTACGCCAAGAAGCTGGGTGTCGACATCGACGAACTGATCGTGTCACAGCCCGACACCGGCGAACAGGCGCTTGAAATCGTCGACACGCTGGTACGATCCAACGCGATCGACGTGCTGGTGATCGATTCGGTCGCTGCGCTGGTGCCGCGCGCTGAGATCGAGGGCGAAATGGGCGATAGCCACGTCGGTCTCCAGGCGCGGCTGATGTCGCAAAGCTTGCGCAAGCTGACCGGTTCGATCAGCCGCTCGCGCTGCATGGTGATCTTCATCAACCAGTTGCGCATGAAGATCGGCGTGATGTACGGCAATCCCGAAACGACCACCGGCGGCAACGCGCTCAAGTTCTACGCCTCGGTCCGGCTCGACATTCGCCGCACCGGCCAGATCAAGGACCGCGATGAAATCGTCGGCAACGCCACGCGCGTCAAGGTGGTCAAGAACAAAGTCGCCCCGCCGTTCAAGCAGGTCGAATTTGACATCATGTACGGCCAGGGCATCTCCAAGATCGGCGAAATTCTCGATCTAGGCGTCAAGGCCGGGCTGGTCGAGAAGTCGGGCGCGTGGTTCAGCTACGACAGCATCCGCGTCGGCCAGGGCCGTGAGAACTCGAAGACCTATCTCAAGGAAAACCCCGAAGTCTGTGACCGGTTGGAAGCTGCCATCCGCAGCCGCACCGACAAGGTTGCCGAGGAAATGATGGCGGGTCCGGACGCGGACGACGATATCTGATCCTCACCTTCGACTGGTTGGCAACTCCCGCAAGTCGCCAGCCGGTCGTCGATCAAAGCCCCGGCGCGCTCCCCGGCAGGAGCGCGCCGGTTGCGTTTCGGGCGGCAGGCGAGGCGGTTCCTCGGAGTGGCCTCCTCGCACCGACCTTGCCGCCGTTGTTCGCGAAGCCTAATCTGGTCCGATGACAAACGCATACGAATGGACTGGGGCAGTCGGGCTTAGCTGGTCCGAGGAATGGCAGCGCACCGATCGCAGCTTTACCGAACTGACTCAGCGGCTCCTCGCCCGAATCGCATTGCTGCCGGGCGGGCATGTTCTCGACATCGGCTGTGGTGCCGGCGAGCTGTCGCTGGCGATCGCCACCGCCCGGCCGGCTTCGCGCGTGCTCGGGGTCGATATTTCGGCGGATCTGGTACGTGCATCGCAGCACCGCTCGCTAGGCGTACCCAATGCATGCTTTGAGATGGCCGATGTTTCCGGCTGGTCAAACCCGGCGTTCGTCCCGGATCTGCTGGTGTCGCGCCATGGCGTGATGTTCTTCGCCGACCCGGTGGCGGCATTCTCGCACTTGCGATGCCTATCGACGCCTGGCGCAAACTTCGTGTTCTCATGCTTCGGTCCGTTTGCGGACAATGCCTGGGCGAGCGAGATGGCCGCCACGATCGCCCCGTCAGAAGCTGCCGCCTTCACCGACCCGCATGCGCCAGGACCATTTGCATTCGCCGATCCGCAGCGGGTTCGTTCCATCGTGGAGAGCGCCGGATGGACCGACGTCGCCTGCCATCCCGAACACTTCAGTTACATCGCCGGGGAAGGCGATGATCCGGTAGCCGATGCCTTGGCGTTCTTCCGGCGCATCGGTCCGGCCGCGCCGCGCTTGCGGGCTTTGCCCGAAGCCGAACGCGCGGGCGCCGAATCGGCACTTCGTGCGTTGCTCGAACAGCGTCGCGTCGGGAACCGGGTGTGTTTTGACGCAATGGCCTGGATCGTGAGCGCACAGGCACCCGGGGGATAAGTTGAGCAAACCGATCAGGGTCGTGGTCAACCGCAGCGGCGGCACGGCCAAACGCATGGGCGAAAAGCTTGCTGCCGCAATCGAAGCAGCCTTCGCGGCCGCCGGGGCCAATGCCGATCTGGCGCTGGTCGAAGGAAAGTCGATCGAACAAGCGATCAGCAATGCATCATCGCTGCCGGTGGTTGCTGTCGGCGGCGGTGACGGAACGCAGAGCTCGGCAGCGGGCATACTCTTGCACTGCGATAGTGCGCTGGCGGTTTTGCCGCTCGGCACGCTCAACCATCTGGCCAAGGAACTGGGCGTGCCGACCGATCTGACGGGCGCCGCCGATGTCGCGGTCAACGGGACCCGGACCACCATCGATCTTGGCAGTGTGGGCGATGTGGTCTTCGTCAACAATGCGTCGATCGGGCTCTACACCAGGCTTGTGCGGCGGCGCGACGCGATCAAGCTGCCCAAGTGGCTGGCCACCGTGCCCGCCGCCTGGGGTATCATGCGCCGGATGAAGCTGCGGCCGTTGTGCATCGACATGGGCAAAGGGGAGCAGACGATCGTTACCCCGCTGCTGTTCATCGGCAACAATCGTTACAGCTACCAGGGCCGCTCGCTTGGCAAGCGCGAAAGCCTGACCGAAGGGGTGCTGTCCGTCTATGCCGTGGCGCCGCGCACCGTTCAAGGGCTGGTCGGCTTCGGCTTGCGCGCACTGGCCGGCCGGGCCGACCCCGAACGCGATTTTCTTGCACTGGGCGATGTCGAACAGATCGTGGTGAGCGGCGCAGGCATGATCGATGTGGCGCACGATGGCGAGGTCACGCGGATGGCGCTCCCGCTCACGTTCCGCAGCCTGCCGCGCGCGTTGACGGTGATGGTTCCGGTGGACAAACCGCCCGTCGTGACGCCAACCACCGCCTAAGCGGCGAAACGCGCTTGTTACGCGACGAGTGAGCGCTTAATCGTCGCCATCTATGCCATCAACCAACGAAATTCGCCGCTCGTTCCTCGACTATTTCGGCAAGGCCGGACACGAGATCGTGCCCAGTGCGCCCTTGGTGCCGTACAACGATCCTACGTTGATGTTCGTCAACGCAGGGATGGTGCCGTTCAAGAACGTGTTCACGGGCTTGGAAACGCGCAAGAGCCAGCGCGCCACGTCATCGCAGAAGTGCGTGCGGGCAGGGGGCAAGCACAACGATCTGGACAACGTCGGCTATACCGCGCGGCACCATACGTTTTTCGAAATGCTGGGGAATTTCTCGTTCGGGGACTATTTCAAGGAACAGGCGATCACGCATGCGTGGACGTTGCTGACCAAGGAATGGGGCCTTCCTGCCGACAAGCTGCTCGCCACCGTCTACCACACCGATGACGAGGCGTTCGACCTGTGGCGCAAGATCGCCGGATTGCCCGAAGACCGCATCATCCGCATCGCCACCAAGGACAACTTCTGGGCGATGGGCGACGATGGCCCGTGCGGGCCGTGCAGCGAAGTGTTCTTCGATCACGGCGATCACATACCCGGCGGCCCTCCCGGCAGCCCGGATGAGGACGGCGACCGGTTCATCGAGATCTGGAACCTGGTGTTCATGCAGTTCGAGCAAACTGCCGGGGAGATCACCGGCAACCTGCCGCGCCCGTCGATCGATACCGGCATGGGGCTCGAACGCGTGGCCGCTGTGCTCCAGGGCGAGCACGACAATTACGATACCGACACGTTCCGCGCGCTGATTGCGGCGTCGGAATCGCTGACGGGGGTGAAGGCAGAAGGCGAGAACACAGCAAGCCACCGCGTGATCGCCGATCACTTGCGCTCGACCAGCTTCCTGCTTGCCGATGGCGTGCTGCCTTCGAACGAGGGGCGCGGTTATGTGCTGCGGCGAATCATGCGCCGCGCGATGCGTCACGCGCATCTGCTGGGCGCGAAAGAGCCCTTGATGCACCGGTTGGTGCCTGCGTTGGTGACCGAGATGGGCGCGGCCTATCCCGAACTGGGCCGTGCGGCACCGCTGATCGAGGACGTGCTGGCGCGCGAGGAAACCCGCTTTCGGCAGACGCTGGTGAACGGATTGCGGCTGCTGGATGAAGCCACCGACACGTTGGGCGAGGGCGGCGAACTGCCCGGCGAGACTGCGTTCAAGCTCTACGACACCTTCGGATTTCCCTACGATTTGACCGAAGATGCGCTGCGCTCACGCGGGATTGCGGTTGATCGCGCGGGCTTCGATGCGGCAATGGCGCGGCAGAAGGCAGCGGCGCGCGCGGCATGGAAGGGCAGCGGCGACGCGGCTTCGGGCGAAGTTTGGTTCGATCTGGCCGAACGTCTGGGCACCTCAGAATTCACCGGTTATTCGGCAACCGAAGGTGAAGGCCAGGTTGTCGCGCTGGTGCGCGATGGCAAGGAAGTGGACAGCGCTGGGCCGGGTGAAAGCGTTGTCGTGCTGACCAACCAGACGCCGTTTTATGGCGAAAGCGGCGGGCAAAGTGGTGATGCGGGTGTGATTTCGGGCGGTGATGGGCTGCGGCTCGCCATCAATGATACGTCGAAGCCGCTCGGCCGACTGCACGCGCACCAGGCCACTGTCGAGGCGGGCACGATCAAGGTGGGTGACACCGTCCGGCTGGCGATCGATGTCGAACGCCGCAATGCAATTCGCGCCAACCATTCGGCCACGCACTTGCTCCACGCTGCGTTGCGCAACCGGCTGGGCGCGCATGTCACGCAGAAAGGGTCGCTGGTTGCGGCGGATCGGTTGCGGTTCGATTTCTCGCAACCGACCGGGTTGACGGCCGAGGACATGGCCGCGGTCGAGGCCGAAGTGAACGCCGAAATTCGCGCCAACGAGCCGGTGACCACGCGGCTGATGGCGCCCGAGGAGGCGATCGAGGCGGGTGCGATGGCGCTGTTCGGCGAGAAATACGGCGATGAAGTGCGCGTGCT
>NZ_JANXWG010000088.1 GCF_025351285.1 Novosphingobium sp. | reverse complement strand
CGCGAATTGCTCGATCAGGCCGACGCCTGAAGGGGCCGTCTATTTCGTCCATGTAAAGTTCATGCAGAACCGCTAGGGGCGCCCCATGCTCGGTCGCATTCTCGCACGTAAGCCACGGGCTACACCCCGCGCCAATGCCCTGCCGCCGGGAGAGCGCATTTACGCCATCGGTGACATTCACGGGCGCGCCGATTGCCTTGACGTGTTGATGAGCAAGATCGACGCCGACGATGGTGCGCGCGGCTCGGCCGAAACGACGCTGGTTTTCCTTGGCGACCTTGTCGATCGGGGAGCTGCGTCGCGTACAGTCATCGAACGCGCAATGGCGCTGACGGAACAGCGCCCTTGTCGCTTTTTGATGGGCAATCACGAGGAGGTGTTCATCAAAGCGTGGGAGGGCGACATCGCTTCAGTTCGGCTGTTCCACAGGATCGGCGGACGAGAAACCCTTGTCAGCTACGGGGTCGACCCAGACGACTATGACAAAGCCGATTTCGCAACGCTGGCCGAATTGCTCGGCGTCCACGTTCCTCCCGAACACATTGCCTTCCTGCGCCGGTTTGAGGATATTTACCAAAGCGGCGATTATGTCTTCGTGCATGCCGGTATTCGTCCCGGGATCCCGATTGCCGAACAGGATCCGACCGAGATGCGCTGGATCCGCGAGCGATTTCTCGGCGATTCGCGCAATCACGGCGCGATGGTCGTTCACGGCCATTCGATTGCAGCCAAAGTCGAGGAACGCCCGAACCGCATTGGCATCGATACCGGCGCCTACGCCAGCGGCCGGCTAACCGCGGTCGGGATCGAGGGATCGACCCACTGGTTCCTCGAAACCTGATTGAGGCTGCGTTTACCCAAGCACAACGGAGTTGCGCTAAGGCCTGACGAACACGTTTTTACAGAAGCGCAGGTTCAATGGCCCCGAAGCATCAGACAAAAGTTGCCGTCCTCGGTCTCGGCTATATCGGTCTGCCGACGGCAGCCGTTGTCGCGCGGTCGGGTGCGGCGGTACTCGGCATCGATATCCACCAGACTGTCGTCGATACCGTCAATTCGGGAGGCGTGCATATCGAGGAGGTCGATCTCGATGCGCTGGTTCAAGGCGTCGTGCAGCGTGGTCTTCTGCGCGCGTCGACCCAGATAGAACGGTCCGACGTTTTCCTGATCGCCGTACCTACACCGTGCGACGACGATCACGCCCCCGATATCAGCCACGTGCTCGCTGCTGCGCGCAGCATCGCGCCGGTGTTGAAGATTGGCGATGTCGTTATCCTCGAATCGACGTCGCCGGTCGGCACGACCGAACAGGTTCGCGATGCGCTCGAGGTTCTGCGCCCGGACCTGAAATTTCCGCACGCGGGGAACGGCGCCGCCGAAATTGCCGTCGCTTATTGTCCCGAACGCGTTTTGCCGGGCCGCATTCTGGTCGAATTGATCGATAACGACCGCTGCATCGGCGGCATAACGCCGCGCTGTGCGCGCAAAGCGCTGGCGTTCTACCGCACGTTTGTGCGCGGCGCGTGTGTCACGACGACAGCAAGAGTCGCCGAAATGGTCAAACTCAGCGAAAACGCGTTCCGCGACGTCAACATCGCCTTCGCCAACGAATTGTCGATCGTGGCGGACACGATGGGGCTCGATGTGTGGGAGGTGATCAAGCTCGCCAACCGTCACCCGCGCGTCAATATCCTGACCCCGGGGCCGGGCGTGGGCGGGCACTGCATCGCGGTCGACCCGTGGTTCATCGTCTCGGCCGCGCCCGAACAGACCCCGCTGATCCGCACCGCGCGCGAGGTCAACGACAAGAAAATCCACCACGTCATCGCCCGCGCCACCGCGCTGATCGAGGCCAACCCCGGCGTCCCGGTCGCGTGCCTGGGCCTGGCGTTCAAGGCCAACATCGACGATTTCCGCGAAAGCCCCGCACGGCTGGTGGCGGCGACATTGGCGCGCAAATACGGCAGCCGCATCCGCATTGTGGAACCCTACGCCGCGCAATTGCCGCGCGAATTCGAAGGCACCGGCGCCAGCCCGATCGACCTCGACGCCGCGCTGGAAGATTGCGGCGTGCTGATCGTGCTGGTGGATCACGATGTGTTCAAGTCGGTCCCGCTGGCGGAGCGATCGCGGCATGCGGTGTACGACACGCGGGGGATCTGGCCCGATCAGCCTGGGCAGGTTGAGCAGGTGGGGTTGCGGTTGGTGGGGTGAGTTGGAGGCATTGCCTCCTGCCATGCAAACCCGCCCCCAAGGTCCGGGGCGGTTAGTTTGGGGCTTGGTTCGATGGACTGTTCGAGCAAACTTTGCGAAGCGAGGAGAAATCCATCATGCCAAATGGCAAGCCTAGCGAAACCGGCGAACTTATGATCCAGTTCGCAATTCTTGAACTAATGAAGGACCGAAAGATATGGAGCAACTCAGATCTGAAGGTCCGATTGGCGCGAATCCTACCCCTCACGCCTAAAGATCGCAGCGTCGGAGCGCGAAAAAACGAACCACTGTGGGAAAATCGGGTAAATAACGCCCTTTCCCCTTCGCGGGACAGTTCGCTGTATGCAAAAAGACATGTTGAAAATTGCGGGCATGGCCTTCACCGAATAACCGAGCTCGGTTTGAAGTTTATCACTGAAGACTGGTAGGGTTCAGAATTCTGGTAACGAATTCCACGAGAACCCTGATTACTGATTACGCTCACTGATTACGGTGGCACGTTCCATAAGCCCTAAATGCATCCTATCCCCTGCCTCAGGTCGTTATCCCAAGCTGAACCGCTGGGCGGGGACATGGAATAGCATGTCCCCGAGGTGAGGGGGCGCGGGCAGCTTTCCTACATCGCCAAAATGTGGCTTACCCTTGGCGATGACGCCCAGCCGCCAACCCCTTCATCCGATCGTCCCGACCCGCACGGCGGCAGCTCTTGCTCCGGAATGGAAGATCACGCTCGGTGATCACGGAAAGCGGGGTTCGAAGCGCGCGTTCGATGGGGTGGACGGCAGAGCGGTGCCATTGGCAAACCCTCAGAAATCGGGGAATTTCTTCGCACTTCCCGACCTTCACCGTTCGCCAGCAAATCACGGCTCAGGCCACGCCGGACGTGCGCAAAAAACCGCGTCGAGCGTCAACCGGGAATGCCAATGTGCTTTCAAATAAACACGGCCGATGCGTACGAAGTTGGGCGCCCGATACCTTTGCAACCACCCGTTTGTGTCGAGCGAAGTCGAGACACGCAGGCGCCGCGCTTGGCGTGTCTCGACTTCGCTCGACACGAACGGGGGGCGGAGGAGATTTTGGCTGTCCTACACCCGCCAAATCTGCAAATCCGGCGGCGTTCTTTCAAATCGTCGGTAACACGCTGATTCGTCACGCAATTTGCAGGCGAAAGTTCCAGTGCGAACTTCACTTGCCATGCGTTATACGTGTGAGGTTAGAGAAGTTCGTTAGAAAAAGTATTGAATGCCAGTTACTTGCGGCGATCGCAACTTCGCGCAGCGCATGCACAAAACACCAAACACCGGGAGCGCGAGGGCGCTGGCCGTCGCTTCAACCCTTTCTAATATTTGAATAATTCCGCGAAACGCAACTTCACTCCCATTCAATCGTCCCCGGTGGTTTCGAGGTATAATCGTAAACCACCCGGTTGATCCCTGCGACTTCGTTGACGATGCGGGTCGCTACGCGGCTGAGAAAGCCGGCGTCGAAGGGGTAGATGTCGGCGGTCATGCCGTCGGTGCTGGTTACGGCGCGAAGCGCGCAGACGTTGTCGTAAGTGCGGAAGTCGCCCATCACGCCGACGGTGCGGACGGGCAAAAGGACGGCGAAGGCTTGCCAGATCGCGTCGTAAAGCCCGGCGTTGCGGATTTCCTCGAGGTAGATCGCGTCGGCCTTGCGCAGCACGTCGCAGCGTTCGCGGGTGACTTCGCCGGGGATGCGGATGGCCAAGCCCGGGCCGGGGAAGGGGTGGCGGCCGACGAAGATCTCGGGCAGGCCCAGTTCACGGCCGAGCGCGCGCACTTCGTCCTTGAACAGTTCGCGCAAGGGTTCGACCAGCTTCATGTTCATGCGTTCGGGCAACCCGCCGACGTTGTGGTGGCTCTTGATCGTGACCGAAGGCCCGCCGGTGAAAGATACGCTCTCGATCACGTCGGGGTAGAGCGTGCCCTGCGCCAGGAATTCGGCGCCGCCGATCTTGCGGGCTTCGGCTTCGAACACGTCGATGAAGGTCTTGCCGATGAACTTGCGCTTGGCCTCGGGGTCGGTGACGCCGGCCAAGCCATTGAGAAACAACGGTGCGACGTCGACGTGGACGAGCGGGATGTTGTAGGCGTTGCGGAACAGGCTGACGACCTGCTCGCTTTCGCCCAGCCGCATCAGGCCGTGGTCGACATAAACGCACGTGAGCTGCTCGCCGATCGCCTCGTGGATGAGGACTGCGGCAACCGCCGAGTCCACGCCGCCCGAAAGGCCGCAGATGACGCGCGACGATCCGACTTGCGCACGGATTTCGGCGATCTTGGTCTTGCGGTATTCGGCCATCGTCCAGTCGCCCGCGCAACCGCAGACGTGGCGGACGAAGTTGGCGATCAGCTTGCCGCCATCGGGGGTGTGGACCACTTCGGGGTGGAACTGGGTGCCATAATAACGCCGTTCGTCGTCGGCGATCACCGCGAAGGGCGCGCCGTCCGAGACCGCGACGATGCGGAAGCCGGGGGCGAATTCGGTGACCTTGTCGCCGTGGCTCATCCACACCTGGTGGCGTTCTCCGGACTTCCACAGCCCGTCGAACAGCACGCAGGGTTCGGTCACGGTCAGGAATGCGCGGCCGAATTCGCCCGAGCGTTCGCCGTCCGATCCGCCCGGTTCGACGGTGCCGCCGAGCTGGTGGCTCATGACTTGCTGGCCGTAGCAGATGCCCAGGATCGGCAACCCGCTGTCGAACAGCACTTGCGGGGCGCGGGGGCTGCCTTCCTCGGGCACGCCGGCGGGGGAGCCCGACAGGATGATGCCCTTGGGCTTCATACGGTGGAAGGCGGCTTCGGCCTGGGTGAAGGGAGCGATTTCGGAATAGACCCCGGCCTCGCGCACGCGGCGGGCGATGAGCTGGGTCACCTGGCTGCCGAAATCGACGATGAGGATCGATTCGCCGGCAGCGGCGGAAATGGTGTGGTCTGTCATGGCCTGCCGATAAGGTTGCGGGAGCGGGCTGTCCAGCGGGCGCAGCAGTTGCATTTCATGCAAGTGTGATCGGGTTGTTCGCACTTGCAGCAAGCAAAGCTCGCGCCTATTTCGCCGCCATCACGAAGCACCCGGAATACCGGGGCTGAACCAGAGAGTTCCTGCCTGCGAAGGTGCCCCATCAACAGGAGGACACCCATGCGCAATCTCACCATTCGCGTGTTGCCGATCATCATCGCCGCTGGCCTCAGCGGACTGATGTTCACCGCCACGCTGTACTGAAAAGCACGAACGGCTGCCACGCCCGGAGCAATCCGGACCGGCGGCCGTTTGGTTTTTGCGGACGTTGCGCTAGTACAGTTGCGTGTTACGCACGCGCTTTGCCCCCAGCCCGAACGGGCTACTACACCTCGGCCACGCTTATGCGGCAATCGTCGCGCATGATCGCGTGCTTGATCGCTTTGGGGCCGGCGGTGGCGAATTCCTGCTGCGGATCGAGGATATCGACGGCGCGCGCAGTCGGCCCGAACTGGCGCAAGAGTTTCGCGATGACCTGGCGTGGCTGGGCCTTGAATGGCGCGAGGTGGCGCCGCAATCGCAGCGCATCGCCAGCTACCAAATCGCGGCAGACCGTCTGTGCGCGCTGGGTTTGCTTTACCCGTGCCGCTGCACCCGCGCCGAAGTGGCTCGAAGTGCGACGAAGTCTGGCCCCGACGGCCCGGTTTATCCAGGCACCTGCCGCGTAACGCCCGTCGAAGCTGGCCCCGACGCGGCATGGCGGCTCGATATGGCCAAGGCCGTCGGGTTCACCGGGCCGCTGGCGTGGCATGACGAGATCGCCGGCGCGCAACTGGCCACGCCCGAACGATTCGGCGATCTGGTGCTGTGGCGCAAGGATGCGCCGGCCAGTTACCACCTGGCCGCCACACTCGATGATGCGGCCGATGGGGTGAGCGTGGTTACGCGCGGGCTGGACCTGTTCGCGGCGACGGCCGTCCACCGGCTTTTGCAGGCGCTGCTTAACCTGCCGGTTCCGGTTTGGCACCACCACCAACTGCTGGTCGAACCCGACGGGCGCAAGCTGGCCAAGCGCCGCGGATCGCCCGCGCTGGCCGATCTGCGCCGCGCCGGCCAGGACGGCCGCGCGCTGGCGGATGCGCTTAGGGCGCATGTCCTAACGGGTACTCGGATTCCCGCTGGCCTTTCGCTGGGGCGAGGCATAGAGGAATGACATGTTTTATATCCTTGTTCCGCTGCTGCTCATCTTCATGGGCCTTGCCGTCTATTCGCTGATCCGCGGCATCATCGCGTTTCTGAACTCGACCAAGCAGGATTTCGAATACAAGGGCGAAGGTGCCAGTCCGTCACAACTCGTCCGCAACAAGATGATGTTCAACCGCATCAAGTACCAGGCGCTGGCGATCGTGGTGGTGATGATCCTGCTCGCAGCATCGGGCGGCGGACGAAGCCACTAAAACGGACGCCGACAATCTCATGGTAAAGCTCAACAAGATTTACACCCGCACGGGGGACAACGGCACATCGGGGCTGGTCGACGGCTCTCGTCGCGCCAAGTTCGATGCGCGCTTTGTCGCGATCGGCGATGTCGATGAAGCCAACTCGACAATCGGATTTGCGGCCGCCGCAATGGGCGCGCACCCCGAAACTGCCGCCTCGCTGCGCCGCATCCAGAACGACATGTTCGATCTGGGCGCCGATCTTGCTACGCCCGGAGAGGACTTCGCGCCGTCGGAAATGGTTTTGCGGATCGTGTCCGCGCAAGTCGACTGGCTCGAAACCGCTATCGATGCGCTCAATGCCAACCTCCCGCCGCTGACCAGCTTTATCCTGCCCGGCGGCAGCGAACCGGCCGCGCGCACCCATTGCGCGCGCGCGATTGTCCGTCGCGCCGAACGCAGCGCCGTAGCGCTGGCCGAAGGCGAGCCGGTCAATCCCGCTGCATTGCAATATCTCAACCGGCTTTCGGACTACCTGTTCGTGCTGACCCGCGCGCTCAATGCCGGCGCGGGTGGCCCAGGATCAGGCGATGTGCTGTGGACACCGGGCGCCAACCGCTGACCACGTTGCCGATGCTGCAACTGCGAAGGCTTCCCAAATCGATTGCCCTGGTCTAGCGCGACGGCGGTGGCACAAAGATGCCGCAGTCATGCAGGGCACAAGCGCGATGAAGACAGTGGCAGTGATCGGTGCGGGGCAAATGGGCGCGGGCATCACGCAAGTTGTGGCGCAGGCGGGCATCACCGTGCTGCTGTCCGATATCGACCTGACTTCGGCCGAGCGCGGCAAGGCCACCGTCGGCAAGGCGCTTGAACGGCTGGTCGGGCGTGGCAAGCTCGATCCTGCCGAAGTCGACATCGTGCTGGCCAGGATCCGCCCGGTTGCCGATTACGCGCCGATGATCGAAGCCGACCTGATCATCGAAGCCGCCACCGAAAAAGAGGAGGTCAAGCGCAAGATCTTCGCGGGCGTCACCCCGTTCCTGGCGCCGAATGCGATCATGGCGTCGAACACCAGCTCGATCCCGATCACGCGCATGGCCGCCAGCACCCCCGATCCGTCGCGCTTCATCGGGCTGCACTTCTTCAACCCGGTGCCGGTGATGGGGCTGATCGAAGTGATCCCCGGTCTTGCCACCAGCAAGGACACCGTCGCGCGGATGCGCGTGTTCGCCGAACACCTCCGCAAGCAGGTCGTGCAGTGCGAGGACGAACCCGGCTTCGTCGTCAATCGCATCCTCCTGCCGATGATCAACGAGGCGGTGTTCGTGCTCGGGCAGGGCACCGGCAACATTCTCGATATCGACAAGGGCTGCAGGCTGGGCCTCAATCACCCGATGGGGCCGTTGGAACTTGCTGATTTCGTAGGGCTGGACACCTGCCTCGGTATTGTCCGGGTGCTGTATGAGACGACTGGTGACAGCAAGTACCGCCCGGCGCCGCTATTGGTGAAGTACGTTGAAGCCGGTTGGCTCGGTCGCAAGACCGGGCGCGGGTTTTACGACTATTCTGGCGATGCGCCGGTGCCGACGCGTTAGATTTCAATTCGTAAGGTAAATTCCAGAATATTTCCATTTTGGAGTCTTCGCAAATCGTGATCTTCTTTTGCTTGCCGGATCAGCCGGCAACGAAGGGGGATGATCATGCGAATGAAACTGATTGGCGCCGCGTGCGCACTCGTTCTTGGCTCGGTATCCACGGCCGCCATGGCCGAGGCCTACGTCGACTACACGCCGCAAAAGGGTCACTGGACGATCAATGCGATCGAAGTCGATCCCAACCACGTCGACGATTACCTGACCGGGCTAAAGTCCTCGCAAGTCACCGCATTCGAAGTGCTCAAGAAGCGCGGGCTGATCGATGACTACAAGTTCCTGGTGCGCAAGGGCTACATGAAGGGCGCGCCGACCGTGCTGATCATGACCCACGTTCCCTCCGATGGACTCGATGACCCCGATCAGGCGCGCGACCAGATGATCGACAAGGAAATCTACGCCGCATTCAGCAAGGAAAAGGGCGAAGCGATGGTCAAGGGTTACGAGAAGTATCGCACCTTCATCGACAACGGTGACTGGAAAGCCATCGATATGAAGAAGTAAGCGGGCCGATCAGGCGAGAGCGCGCGATGCCGTCGTGCAATCCCGCCTGTATCAGTTCCAGCCTGCGTCAAAGGAAATTGTTGGGCCAGATCATCGTGCGCCACATGTGCGCGCTGGGTGATCCATCGAAGCCGAGACCCTCGGCCGGCTGGCGAAAGTTGCGTTCGACCACTCCGGCAAGATCCGCCCAATCCACCTCGGCGAAATCGTCGAAGAAATAGGTATCGAACAGCGTGACCGCGCGCGCGGTCTTGTACCATTGGTGGGCCTTTGCGGCTTCGGCATCGCGGCGCAAGTATTCGGGCGGCACGAAATCCGGCCCGAAAAACATGTCGTAGCTGGCTGGATAGGCATAGCCCGCGTCCGGATCGGGAAAGTAGCGCAGTGCCTGGTGATGCTGCACCGCCCAGGCCACTTCTTCGCTGACATAGGGCGATACCAGTTGAGCGCTCCAGTACCCGTGATCGCAGCGGATCAGTGCGCCGTTGGAAATATCGTGCAGCAGGCAGGCCATGACCACGGTTTCGCTCTGCCCTTCGTCGAGCGCGCGCTTGGCGCTGACCGTAAGGTGTCGGCGGGTGACGGGGCCGAAGCGCAGTTCGACGAAATCGCGCAAGGTGGGCTTGTCGGGCATCGGCGGCAGCGCCGGATTGTCGCCCATCATCATGACCGTCTTGGGATTGAGCCGCTTGATGAGCGCCATTTCATCGGGTTCGTTGTCGGTGCCGAGCCAGCCGACCGGGGGCGTCAGGATCAGCCGCTCGCGGCCTTTTTGAGGCGTGGCGCGGGCATGCTGCGGATTTTCGGATGTTTGCTGGTTCATCGCCGCAGGCTTAGGTTGCAGCGATGCGCCGCGCAAGCACGGCCCTGCGGCAAAGGTTGATCGACCACGCCTGCGCGGGCTAGGGCTGCGGCCGAACCACCAGGGGAACAGCAGTGAGCATCGCACGATCATTCGAACGGGGCCCATTGCGTTCGATGTTGTTCATCCCGGGCGACAGCGAGAAAAAGCTCGGCAAAGTCGACCAATGTGGCGCGGACGCGGTAATCCTCGATCTCGAGGATTCGGTTGCGCTGCCCAACAAGGCGCGCGCGCGCGAACTGGTCGCGGCGTTCATTGCCGCGCGGCCGAAGGCGGGAAGGATCGTGCAATTGTGGGTGCGGATCAACCCGCTCGACACCGACCTTGCGCTTGGCGATCTGGTGGCGGTGTTGGGCGCGGCGCCTGATGGCATCATGCAGCCCAAGGCCAATGGCGCGGCCGATGTGGCGCAACTGTCGCACTATCTCGATGCGTTCGAGGCGCTGGCCGGGCTGCCGCTCGGTTCGACCGCGATTGTTCCGCTGGTGACCGAAACCCCGCGCGCGCCGTTCGCGCTGGGAGAATACGCAACCACGCCGCTGCCCCGGCTGGCGGGATTGAGTTGGGGTGCCGAAGATCTTTCGGCCGCGCTCGGCGCTTCGACCAACCAGGCGCCGGGCGGCGGTTTCGCGTTCACTTACCAGATGGTGCGTGCGCAGACACTACTGGCGGCGCATGCCGCAGGCGTGCCCGCGATCGACACGCTCCACGCCGATTTCCGCGACGACGCCGGCTTGCTCGCCAGCAGCCGCGAGGCGCGCAGTGAAGGCTGGTCTGGCCGGCTGGCGATCCATCCTGCGCAAGTCGGGCCGATCAACACCGGCTTTTCGCCGAGCGCCGAGGATGTGGCACTTGCGCGCCGTGTGGTCGCCGCGTTCGAGGCCGATCCGGGGCTGGGCACGATCGGCATCGATGGCCGGATGTTCGACATTCCGCACCTGAAAGCCGCGCGGCGGACGCTGGCGATCGCCGCAGCAGCACCCGCCGGTTAACCGCATTTGTTTCGCCCGCTTGCCGCTTCGCGCAAGGCATTTCGCGAGGTTGAAGGCCCGGACTACTTAGTTTGTTGGGTAGGTCGTTAACCTTGTCGCGCTAGCAGGCCTTTTGTATCGGCAAAGGATTGCAGCGCGACGTGAATGGATTGCCACCAGAAACGCGGCACAGGCTCGCGTCGAAGGACAGTTCGCCGCGCAATCTGCGCCTGCTGCCTCAATCCATCCGCGCGGCTTTCGGAAGCTTGTCGCGCGATCGCTCTGGTAACGTCATCGCGCTGGTTGCAGCCGCGATCATCCCGCTGATCGCGCTGGTCGGCAGCAGCATCGATCTGGGGCGCGGGTACCTGGCGCAATCGCGGTTGCAGTCGGCATGCGACGCCGGTGCACTGGCCGCGCGCCGGCAAATGGAAAGCTATGCCAACTTCAACCCGGCAACCCAATCCGCGCCAGTCGTGGCGCGCGGCAAGGTTCTGTTCGATAACAACTTCCCCGACGGCCAATATGGTTCGATCAACCGCAGCTTTACGGTGGTGATCCAGAACGACTTGGCGATCCTGGCCACCGCCTCGATCCGCCTGCCGACCACGATGATGCAGATCTTCGGCATCACCGGCATTCCGCTGACAACGACATGCGCGGCCAAGCTCAATTTCAACAACACCGATGTGATGATGGTGCTCGATACCACCGGGTCGATGGCCGATACCAACCCAGGCGATCCGGCGCCCAAGATCGACGAGCTGCGTTCCGTAGTGATGTCGTTCTACAACCAGCTCGAAGCGGCCAAGACCGCGGGCACCCGCATCCGTTACGGATTTCTGCCCTATTCGACCAACGTCAATGTCGGCTTCCTGCTCAAGTCGGACTGGATGGTCGACAACTGGACTTATCAGTCGCGCGTGCCGGTCGATCTGGGCACGACGTACACCGCTTATGTCGGCAACTGGACGTACACCAAGATCAGCGGATCGATGACGCCAATTACCAGCTATGATTCGCCCACATGTCCTTCAGATACAGTAATTTACAATCAAACATACGCCAACCAAAGCAACGCTGGCACCGTAACCGAGGACGATATCTATCGTACCGTTGCCACCGGCAACGCCTACAACTGCGCACCCGTTTCAGAAGGTAGCTTCACTGTTACCGGATTTACATACAG
Organism: Novosphingobium sp.; assembly: GCF_025351285.1. Lineage (GTDB taxonomy): Bacteria > Pseudomonadota > Alphaproteobacteria > Sphingomonadales > Sphingomonadaceae > Novosphingobium. Next base: position 8,503 of record NZ_JANXWG010000088.1, on the reverse strand, counting down.
CAATTACCTGTATGAATCCGAATACAAGGTAACAGGCCAGCATACTTTCAAGAACTATGCCTGGAACTACAAGCCTGTGTCGTACCTGGTAAGCGGCATCAAGGGTAGCATGGGGTCCTCGCCGATTGCGGGCGGCTCCATCAACGCACCGGTCTTCTGGGACAGTGACTTGCGTGCTCCCGCCACCTACCCCGTCAACTTCGCCGGCTGCATCGAAGAACGCGATACCACCGAGATTTCAGACTATAGCAATGTCGATCTCAACCAGGCGCTCGATCTCGATATCGACCGGGTTCCGACGCCGGGCGATCCACGCACGCAATGGCGGCCGATCTTCGAACAGATCGACTTCGATCGCGCCATGAACTGGGATGGCAGCGGTGCGTTCTCGACTTCGCCCACCCAGGTCGACGCCGATTTCGTCAATCCCACCTGGGGTGGCTTTTCGGCTTGCCCGGCACCCGCGCGCAAGCTTGACACGATCGATCAGGCCTCGTTGCAAAGCTATCTCAACACGCTGAACCCCAACGGCAGCACGTACCACGACATCGGCATGATCTGGGGCGGAAGGCTGCTTTCGCCGACCGGTCTGTTCGCCGCGGAGAATTCCGACCTTCCGGACGGGCCGACCAACCGCAACCTGATCTTCCTGACCGACGGCATGACCTCGACGCTGGACTTGTCGTACGGCACTTACGGTGTCGAACCGCTCGACCAGCGCCGTTGGTCCAGCGCATCGCCGCTGACTTTGAACCAGGTTGTCGAAAACCGCTTCACCCTGGCCTGCAACGAGGTCAAGAAACGCAACATCACGGTGTGGGTGATCGGCTTCGGCACCACGCTCAACCCGGTGCTGACCAGTTGTGCGGGCGTGGGGCACGCTTATTCGGCGCAAAATGCCTCGCAATTGACCGCGGCGTTTTCGTCGATTGCGTCGCAACTTGGCAACTTGCGCATTTCGAAGTGAAGCGCGTTTTGAGCGCCTGATCCGGACCTTCGTTTCGGAGGAGCTTGTTCGGCTAACCCACTCGCAGGCTTTCGATCAGATCGTCGGCAAATGCCTCGAGCGCGTGGGGGTGGGCCTGGCTTGGCTGCATCATGGCCTGGACGCGAAAGCCGACCAGCGCACTGAGCGTCACCTTGGCAAGCCGGCGCGCTTCATCCGGGCCGAAAGCGCCGGCGAAATAGCGTTCCAGCCGGGCGGCGGTCTGCTCTGGTCCGCGTGCGAAGAACAATTCGCCCAATTCGGGGAAACGGCCGCTCTCGGCGATGATCATCCGGAACAGTGTCGTCGATTCGGCCGAAAGTAGCTTTTCGAAGAAGCGCAGGCAGAATTCCCTCAGTCCGCGGATCGAGAAGCGTTGGCCGCCAAGCAGTTCGTCCATGCTTTCGGCAAACCCGCCGACCATGCTGTCCGCTACACCCGCGAACAGCGCTTCCTTCGAAGAAAAATGCGCCCACAGCGTTGCCTTGGACCCACCCAACGCCTCGGCCACGGCTGACATCGTCGTGGCTGCATAGCCCTGTTCCAGAAACAACCGTTGCGCCACGGCCACGATTGCGGCGCGGCGTTCAACGCGGTTGCGCTCGCGCTTGCCGGGCGTGCAACCGTTCTCTTCGGAACCTGTCCTTTGGGGCGTAGGAGCATTCATCGTACCGGATCGTACACTTTTTGATTGACATTGCGCAATCCCTCTTGCAACAAAAGTGTACTAATTGGTACGGAGTTTCGTCAATGCAAAGCGCCAGCCGGCTGTCCTCGGGGGCCTTGTTCCGTGCCAAGCGCGGTTTGCTTATGGCAGTACCGGCGGTGTTGGTGCTTTCGGCCTGCGCACCCGATCTCGGAACGCGGCCGCAACCGCTGTCGTCCGCACAGCTTGAAAGCGCGCGTTCGCTGGCTTCTGGCGCAACGGCGGCTGCATGGCCGGTCGATCGTTGGTGGCAATCCTACGCCGATCCACAACTCGATGCGCTGGTCGACGAAGCGCTGGCGCATTCGCCCGACGTCGCGGCAGCAACCGCGCGGATCCGCCAGGCGCGTGGATTGGCGCGGCAGGCGGGCGCAGCGGCGCTGCCGCAACTCGGCGCCGGCGGTTCGGCCGGAGTCAACGAACAGAGCCGCAACTTTGGTATTCCGCCGCAATTCGTGCCCAGCGGCTTTCGTGATACCGCCGAAGCCGATCTCAACGGTAGCTTCGATCTCGATCTTTGGGGCAAAAACAAAGCGCAACTTGCAGCCGCCACGTCCGATGCCAAGGCGGCCGAGATCGACGCACGCCAGGCCGCGCTGATGCTGTCGGCGCAAGTGGTCTCGACATACGGTGAACTCGCGCGGCAGACCCGCGATGCGCAGACCTTGCAGGAAGCCCTCACTGCGCGCGATGCCAACGCCAGGCTCGTCCGGCAACGCCGCGCCGCCGGGCTCGACAGCGAATTGCCTGTGCGCCAGGCCGATACTGCGGTGGCCAGCGCGCGTTTCGACTTGTCGCGCACGCAAGAGCAGATCGCCGCGACGCGCCATGCATTGGCGGCATTGCTCGGCGCCGGGCCCGATCGCGGGCTGGCCATCCAGCCACCGACGATCGCGCCCGCCGGCACCATCACGCTGCCTGCCGACGCCGGTATCGCGTTGGCCGGACGGCGCCCGGACATTGTTGCGGCGCGGTTGCGGGTCGAGGCCAGCGGCCGGCGTACCGATGCGGCGCGCGCTGCGTTCCTCCCCGACATCAGCCTGTCGGGTTTGATCGGCTTCACCTCGTTGGGCATCACCAACTTGTTCGCGGGCGCGTCGCAATATGGCAACGCCCGCGCCGCGATCAGCTTGCCGATCTTCGACGGCGGACGCCGCGCGGGCAATCTCACCCAGGCGCGCGGCGGGTACGACGAAGCAGTCGCGCGGTATGATTCCACCGTGATCGCGGCGCTGCGCGAAGTGGCCGATGCGGTGTCTGCGCGCGAGCAGGCGCTGGTGCAGATCTCGTCGGCCGCACGCTCGCTTGCCGATGCTGATGTCGCCAGCGCGCTGGCCAACCAGCGGTATCGCGCCGGGCTTTCCAACTATCTCGAAGTCCTCTCCGCCAGCGATCGTGCGCTTGCCGCGCGTCGTGCCGATAGCGATGCCCGCTTCCGCCTGTTCGCGCTCGACGTATCGCTGGCGCGGGCACTGGGTGGCGGTTTTTCCGATACCATCAGCTTGAGCCGGGCCTTGCCCGATAACACTACAGGACTTTCCGCGCGATGACCGACAATCACCAGCCACTGCATGAAACGGGTTCGGCCGAGCATTCTCCCGACGACCACGTCGATACGCAGGCTGTGCCGCGCGCGGAGTCGCAGCAGGAGCCCGAGGAAAAGCCCGCCATTGCCGCCGGCAAGCGCAAGATGCTGTTCATCGTGTTCGCGGCGGTGATCGTGACGATCGCGGCGGGCGTATGGCTTTACCAGACCTTCATCGGTTCGCGCAGCGTCTCCACCGACGATGCCTATGTTGCCGCCGAAACCGCGCAAGTCACCCCGCTGACCAGCGGACAGGTGACCGAACTCGTCGTGAGCGACACCCAGGTTGTGAAGAAGGGCGATGTGCTGTTCCGGCTCGCCGGATTCGATCAGCGCAACACGCTCGCCACCGTCGAGGCCGACTATTCCGCCGCTCGCCGCCGTTATGAGCAGACATTGTCGCAAGGCTCGGCGCTATCCGCCACCGCCGATGCGCGCAGCGCGTCACTCACTTCGGCGCGCGCGCAAATTGCGGTGGCGCAAGCCGATGTTACCCGCGCTCGCGCCGACTTGTCGCGTCGGGAAGCGCTGGTGGGCAGTGGTGCGGTTTCGGGTGAAGAACTGACCACTGCGCGCAACGCATATTCGGCCGCAGTTGCGCGTGCCGCTGCCGCGCAAGGCGCGCTCGCCCAAGCCAACGCCGATGTCGTCAGCGCCAGATCCAGCGCGCAGGCTGCATTCGCACTGGTGCGCGGCACCAACATCGAGACGGCCCCCGAAGTCCGCGCCGCCGCCGCGCGGCTCGAACAGGCGAAGCTCGATCTCGATCGCACCACTGTGCGCGCGCCGGTCGATGGCGTGGTAGCGAAGCTGGCGGTCCAGACCGGCCAGCGCGTGACTGCGGGCACCGTCACGATGATGATCGTGCCGATCGACAAGCTCTACGTCGATGCGAACTTCAAGGAAAACCAGCTCGGCCGCGTGCGGATGGGCCAGAAGGTCACCCTTACTTCGGACTATTACGGCAGCAAGGTGGTGTTCAACGGCAAGGTTGCGGGTTTTGCCGGCGGCACGGGCGCGGCATTCTCGCCGATCCCCGCGCAGAACGCGACCGGCAACTGGATCAAGGTGGTCCAGCGGCTGCCTTTGCGCGTGGCGCTCGATCCGGCCGAATTGCGCGTGCACCCGCTGCGCGTAGGCCTGTCGATGGCGGCCGAGATCGACCTGACGGACGATAAGTAATGGCCACGGCTGCGGCTCCGACCGCTTCCATGCCGCAACCCGGCGCGTCGGCTGCGGTGCCCCCTTTCGGCCGCGGCGCGATGATCGTCGCGGGCATGACGCTGGCGCTGGCCAACTTCGTGGTGGTGCTCGACCTGACGATCGCCAACGTCTCGATCCCGCACATCGCCGGTGCGTTGGCGGTGACGCCGCAGGACGGGACTTATGTGGTCACGTCCTATTCGGTGGCCGAGGCGATCTGCGTGCCGCTGACGGGCTGGCTGGTGGCGCGGTTCGGCGCGGTGCGCAGCTTCATCTTTGCGCTGGCGGGTTTCGGGCTGTTCTCGATGCTGTGCGGGCTGTCGCAAAGCATCGGCATGCTGGTGTTCTGCCGGCTGGGCCAGGGCTTTGCCGGCGGACCGCTGATGCCGTTGACGCAAACATTGCTGCTGCGCGTGTTCCCCGATCGACTGCGCGGCCAGGCTACCGCGATGTGGGCGATGACCACCGTGACGGCGCCGATCGCCGGCCCGATCCTGGGCGGCTGGATCAGCGATGGCTGGTCGTGGCAGTGGATTTTCTTCATCAACGTGCCCGTCGTCGCCGCGTGCCTCACCAGCGCGATCGTGCTGTTGCGCCGGGTGGAAACGCCCACGCGCAAGGACCCGATAGACCTCGTAGGCCTGTCGTTGCTGGTGGTGTGGGTTGGCGCGCTGCAACTGATGCTCGACCTGGGGCGCGAAAAGGACTGGTTTGCCTCGCCCTTTATCTGGGCGTGCGCGATTACCTCAGCAATCGGCTTCGGCGCGTTCCTGATCTGGGAATTGACCGAAAAACACCCGATCGTCGATCTCAAGATATTCCGGCATCGCGGGTTCGTGGCGGCGATGATCGCGATGTCGGCGTCCTATGGCGCGTTCTTCGCCTCGATCGTGGTGATCCCGCAATGGCTGCAATCGTCGATGGGCTACACTGCGACTTACGCCGGCTATGCCATGGCCTTCCAGGGCATTTTCGCGGTGATGATGGCGCCGTTCGTGCCGCAACTGATGAAGCGCATCGATGCCCGCGTGCTGGTGTCGTTCGGGGTGGCGTGGATGGGCATGACCTGCCTGCTGCGCACGCAATGGAACACCGACATGGGCTTCTGGTCGATCGCGATTCCGCAATTGATTCAGGGCATCGGTATGCCGCTGTTCTTCATCCCGATCACCGTGATCAGCCTGAGTGCGGTGCTGCAATCCGAAACCGCTTCGGCTTCGGGGCTGATGAATTTCGCGCGCACGCTGTCGGGTGCGTTCATGGCGGCGATTTCGGGCACCGCGTTCAGCAACCTGATCGTGACCAACCACGTGCGGTTGTCGGACACGCTTAACGCGCCTGAATCCGTGCTGGCGGGGCTGCGCGCGCGCGGGTTCGATCCGCTGGGCGCCACCTCGATGCTCGAAAACATGGTCACCCAGCAGGCGACCGCGCTGGCGATCACGCAGATATTCGGTCTGGCCGCGCTCATGTTCTTCGTGGCCGCTGCGACGGTGTGGCTGAGCCCGCGTCCCAAGGCGATGCCGCAAGAGATCCCTTCCGGCCATTGACAGGGCACACGCCGGGGTCTTTCAATTGGCGCGATGAACGAAACCCACCGCGCCTGGACTCACGAGGCGATCCGCAAGATCGAAGCCGATTTCGCGCGCTCGGCCGATACCCACCTGGTTCGCGTCGATCTGCCGAAGTTTCCCGGCATCACGCTGTATCTCAAGGATGAATCGAGCCATCCCACGGGCAGCCTCAAGCACCGGCTGGCGCGATCGCTGATCCTCTACGCGCTGTGCAACCAGAACCTGGGACCCGAATCGACGCTGATCGAGGCGACCAGCGGCTCGACCGCGGTGTCCGAGGCTTATTTTGCGCGGCTGATCGGTTTGCGCTTCATCGCCGTGGTGCCGCGCAGCGTATCACCCACCAAGCTCGATGCGATCCGCTTCTACGGCGGCGAAGTGCGCGGGGTGGATAACGCCGGCGCCGTGTATGCGGAGGCCGAGCGGCTGGCGGAGGAGACCGGCGGGTATTACCTCGACCAGTTCACTTATGCCGAACGCGCAACCGACTGGCGCGGAAACAACAACATCGCCGAAAGCCTGTTCCGCCAGATGGGCCGCGAAGAACACCCGATCCCGCGCTGGGTGGTGTGCGGCGCGGGCACCGGCGGCACCTCGGCCACGATCGGACGCTATGTCCGCTACGCGCGCCACCACACGCAATTGTGCGTGGCCGATCCCGAAGGCTCGGTATTCCACCGCCACTTTGCCGACCGCGCGGTCACGACGCTGGCAGACGGCTGCAAAAGCTACATCGAAGGCATCGGGCGCCCGCGCGTGGAACCCTCGTTCATCCCCTCGGTGATCGACCGGATGATCGCAGTGGAAGACGCCGCCAGCGTGGGTGCAATGCGCGCGATCTCGGCCCGGCTGGGGCGCCGCGTGGGTGGATCGACGGGCACAAACGTGGTGGCTGCGATGACATTGATCGCGGAAATGGCTGCTGCGGGCGAGGAAGGCTCGGTCGCCACGATCCTGTGCGATGCGGGCGAGCGCTATGCCGCAAGCTACTACGACGATGCGTGGCTGGCCGCGCGGGGGATTGCGTGGGAGGCTGAAGCCGAGCGATTCAACGGGTTGCTGGCACGGTAAGCGCGCGCTGATCTGCACGCCCCATCGCCAGCAGGATCGGATCTCCCGCCTGCCGCGCCATGAAGGCGGCCTTGCTGTCGATCCCCTCCCATCGCAGCCCCACCAGCACTTGCCCGATCGCCCCGCCCAGCGTTTCGCCGGGGCCGAGCAGCACGATCCGCTCGGGCGCGAATTCACGGATCGCGACGGTGAGCGCGGCAGTGAAATCGTATGTTTCGAGGATCTGCGCGCCGAAGGTGTAATCCCACAGCGCGGCAGAGGTGGAGGTAAAAGGCCGCACGATCGCCCCACGTCCGTCGATCAGCGGCAATGCCGGGTTGCCGAACCACGCTTGCGGAAGCTCGGACCGTGCGGCTCTGGTGCTCGGCCCCATCAGCGGAGTGTGGAACGGCCCGTTGCCGGCAAGGTGCAGCGGCGGGCGCGGCAACGGCGGCAGCGCGGCTTCCAGCGCGGCTAGGGCTTGCGCCTCGCCCGCCACCACCAGCATCCCGCCTAGCTGGATCGAGGGAAGCGCACCCGCTGCCTTCACAGCCGCCTCGACTTGCGCCGCCAGTGCGGGATCGATGCGCCAGTCGTCCCCAGCGAGTACCAGTACCATCTGCCCGCCCCGCGCGTGCTTCTGCGAGTTCACCCCCATCGCATCGGCAATGCGAAAACCGGCGTCGGGCGTCACCGCGCCCGCGCAAGCCAACGCGATGTACCAGCCCATCGAATTGCCCGTTACCGCCACCACCTCGAACCGCTCGCGATCGATCGCGGTGAAATCGCACCACGCGGCGGCATGGATCAGCGGTGCCGCGACATCGCCGCGCGTGTGGAGCGAGGGCTGGAACTTGGCCATGCCGTCGAGCGCGGTCAGCGGCTCCTTGCCTGCTTTAACGCGGATCGCATCGAACTGTGCAAGGTCGTGGTGACCCGCATGGTGCCTTGCCAGATAGCCAAGTTCGGGCGCGTTGTAAGTGCCGCGCCCGGGGCAAACGACGAGCGCGCTCTCCTTAGCCACGACACAATTTCAGCGCCGCCGCCACAATCGAATCGCGGCTCGGCAAAGTCAGCGTCGCGGCGCGGGCGAGCGCGATGAAGCTGTCGGTCGCCGCGATCCGCGCCACGCGCTGGCCCGGCGCGCGCTCGGCAAACAGCGCCATCAGCGCCTCGCTTTGCGACCCGGTCACGCGGCATTCGTCGACGATCAGCACGTTGCGGCATGGTGCGGTCGCCGCCAGCAGCGCGTCCTCGGCCAGCGGGGCGAGCCAGCGCAAGTCGATCACCCGCGCGGCAACGCCATGTTCGGACAGCAGCCTTTCGGCCTGCCGCGAAAGGTAATAGCCGTTGCCGTAGGACACGATTGCCAGATCGGTGCCCGCACCGTGCGCGCCGAT
>NZ_JANXWG010000074.1 GCF_025351285.1 Novosphingobium sp. | reverse complement strand
CGCAGCGCCGCGCTTTCCGCGATCCACACCGTGGGATCGGTGCTGCCCCAGGCCTTGACGTCAGCCGGCGTGATCCGCGCGCCCAGCCATGCGGCCATTTCCGAGTAGGACAACTGCTCGTCATCGACCAGCCCCGTATCCCACACCGCATGCAGGTTGGTTGTTTTGCCGGCGAACGTGATGGTTACTTCGTTGCCGCCCTTGTCGGTGCCGTTGCCGGCATGGAGCGGCTGCTGCAGATCGCCGACGATGTGCGCGATGAAGCGCAGCGCGAGCTGCTTGTCGGCCAGCGGCGCCTTGGGATCGCGGATGGTGGCTGAAAAGCGCTGGAGCGCGGTGACCGCATCGCCTTCGGGCGGGGCTCCGACTTGGGCATATGTCTTGCCTTGCGGCACGGTGACATAGTGCCAGGGGCTGGCGGTGTGCTGCCAGAATTCGCTGGGGTCGGAGCGCATGAAGTCTGGCGCAGTCGTCGCCTCGGCCAGCGTTTCGGGCCCGAGAATGCGCTTCACTGCCGCGGCGGCCTGCGGCGACAGGTGATCTTGCGCGATCGCGCCGATCACGCGGTGCCCTGTCTTGCCCCAGGCGAGCGCGGGTGACGGAGAGAGGATGAGGGCGAGGCCGGCCAGCGGCGCCAGGTAGCGGATGATCATGGATCGCCTCATACCGCAAAACGGCGCGAGCGTAATACCAAGGCGCAGCAATCCGGCCGGGCCAGGACGATTTGTGCGCGGCGCTATGTGGCGAACAATTGTCCAATATCGGCGAAGGCCTTGATTTCGATCGCGTTGCCGGCAGGATCGCGGAAAAACATCGTCGCCTGTTCGCCGGGCTGGCCCTTGAAGCGGATCGTGGGCGGGATGGCAAAATCGGTGTCGGCGGCGGTCAATCGGTCGGCCAAAGCCTGCCAATCGCCGAGCGAAAGCACCAGCCCGAAGTGCGGGACCGGAACGCCATGGCCGTCGACCGGGTTGGTACCGGCGTCACGTCCACCACCCGCAACCAGGTGCGCGACGAGTTGGTGGCCGTGGAAATCGAAGTCGATCCACTGCGCCGAACTGCGCCCCTCGCCGCAACCGAGCACGCCCACGTAAAATGCCCGCGCGGCGTCGAGATCATCGACCGGGAACGCCAGGTGGAACGGCGGCAGGCTCACTTACGCGGCCTCGGCTTTCCGGTCCGCGCGTTCCAGGTTGAGCATTTCGGCCAGCAGGAACGCGAGTTCGAGGCTTTGCGCCGCGTTCAAACGCGGGTCGCAATGCGTGTGATAGCGGTCTGCAAGCGCTTCGGACGTGATCGCCACCGCGCCGCCAACGCATTCGGTCACGTCCTGTCCGGTCATCTCGATGTGGATGCCGCCGGCGTGCGTGCCTTCGGCGCGGTGCACCGCGAAGAAGCCGCGCACTTCATTGAGAATGCGATCGAATGGCCGGGTCTTGTAGCCGCTGTTGGCCTTGATCACGTTGCCGTGCATCGGATCGCAGCTCCACAGCACCGGATGGCCTTCGCGCTTGACCGCGCGCACCAGCGGGGCCAGCCCGGCCTCGACCTTGTCATCGCCGAAGCGGCTGATCAGCGTCATACGTCCGGGTTCGCGCGCTGGATTGAGCGTATCGAGCAAGTCCAGCAGCGCGTCTGGCGTCAGGCTCGGCCCGCACTTCATGCCGATCGGGTTGCCCACGCCGCGCAGGAATTCGACATGCGCCGAGCCTGCGAAGCGCGTGCGATCGCCGATCCACAGCATATGCGCGCTGGTGTCGTACCACCCGCCGGTCAGCGAATCCTGCCGCGTCATCGCCTGTTCGTAATTGAGCAACAGCGCTTCGTGGCTGGTGTAGAAGCTGGTGCCCTGCAATTGCGGCTGGGTCTGCGGATCGATTCCGCAAGCGGCCATGAAATCGAGCGCCTCGCCGATCTTGTCGGCCATTTCGCCGAACTTGTCGGCCCAGGGGCTGCGCCCCATGAAATCGAGCGTCCACTGGTGGACCTGGCGCAAGTTGGCATAGCCGCCCGTTGCAAACGCTCGCAGCAGGTTGAGCGTGGAGGCCGACTGGCTGAACGCCTTGAGCAACCGATCGGGGTCGGGAATGCGCGATTCGGGGGTGAATTCCATGCCGTTGATGTTGTCACCGAGATAGCTCGGCAACTCGACCCCATTCTGCACTTCCACCGGCGAGGAGCGCGGCTTGGCGAACTGCCCCGCCATGCGGCCGACCTTGACCACAGGCTGCTTGCTGGCGAACGTCAGCACCACCGCCATCTGCAACAGCACACGGAACGTGTCGCGGATGTTGTTGGGGTGGAATTCGGCAAAGCTTTCAGCGCAATCGCCGCCCTGGAGCAGGAAAGCATTGCCCGCCGCCGCATTCGCCAGATCGGCCTTCAACGCGCGCGCCTCACCCGCGAACACCAGCGGGGGAAATCTCGTCAGCGTGCGTTCGACGTCGGCCAGTTTTTCGGCCGAGGGATAAGTCGGCAAATGCCGCGCTTCAAACCCGCGCCAGCTATCCGCCGTCCAGTTGCTTGCCACGTACCCGCTCCTTCACCCGCGCGAATTTGGCCCGTGCGATGGCGCGCCCATAGCGTCGATGGTGCCAGGATGCAAAGTGTGTGGGCAGCGGTGTCTTGCCGGTACGATCGCCGACACGCATTTTGGATCGCGCATGGCGGTTTATGCGTTGGGACAACGATGGCCGATACGATCGAGATCTTGCGCGAAAAGATGGAGCAGGCCGCGCTGGCGCTGGACTTCGAGGAAGCCGGGCGCTTGCGCGACCAGATCAGCCTGATCCGCGGGGGCGCCTCGCCCGGCGAGGCGGAGCGCGCGGACACCACTGGACTCAAGCGTCAGCGTCCGGGCGCGATGGGTCTTGGCACCAGTCAGCAAAGCGCGAAGCCACCGCCTGGCTGGAAACCACCGCCCAAACCCGATCCACTCACGCGCGGTCGCTCTACCCGCCGGAAATAGCAGACCTCAGGCCCGGTTGCGCATCAGCCACTCGCGGAACGCCGCCAGCCCTTCTTCCATCCCCAAGCGACCGAAACCGATGCGAAAGTGGTCGTGCGGAACAGGGCCGAGTTCGGAGTGGTAGATGCTCGATGGCAGCAACAGCACGCCCGATTCCTCGACCAGCCGCTGGGTGAAGGCCTCCACTCCGTCGGCTCCCCGATAGCGGGTGAAGGCGACGCAGCCGCCGTCGGATGGGTGCCAGTCGAACAAGTCGGGGAAATCGGCGAAGAACGCGTTCAGCAGGCCGGTGTTGTGCTGCACGATGCCGCGGTTGCGCGTCAGGATCGTGTCGCGCGCCTTGAGCGCCACTTCGGCAAGCAGTTCCGATGGCGCCGAATTGCAGATCGAGAGGTAGTGCTTGTAGCGTTCGCACGCGCTCAGGAATTCGCGGTCCTGGCAGGCGAGCCAGCCGATGCGCAGGCCGGGCAGGCCATAAGCCTTCGACATCACGCCCAGCGACACGCCGCGTTCGTACACGTCGGCCACTTGCGGCAGCCGCAGTTCCAATTCGCGTTCGATCAGGCGGTAGACTTCGTCGCTGAACAGCCAGATCCCGCGCGATCGGCATAGCTCGACCAGCGCATCGAACGTGGCGCGCGCGGGGATTGCGCCGGTGGGATTGTTGGGAAAGTTGATTGAGATGAGTTTCGTATTGGGCCGCAGCGCCGCCTTCACTGCGTCGATATCGAGCGTCCAGTGGTTCGCTTCGTCGAGCGGCACCCCGGTCACCGCGCAGATCGACAGCGGGATCGTTTCGGCCGCCTGGTAATTGGGTGTGATCACCACCGCGTGATCGTCAGGTGTCAGGAGGACGCGCATCGCGACGTAGATGCCCTCTTCCGCACCGGCAAAGCACAGCAGTTGCTGGTCGGTGATCGCATCGTAAGTGCGCGCGATTTCGGCCAGCAGCGTCGGCAAACCGAAGGTCTTGGTATAGCCCAAGTGCAACGCATCGTAGCGTGCGCGGTCCGCTTTGCTTGCCAGCGCCAGCAGTTCGGACAGCGTCATGCTTTGCGCATCGGACGCGGTCAGGTGGTGTTTGGCCGCGAACTCCCAGGTCGAGAAGAACACTTCCAGCGCAAAGTTCCGCATCGAATGGTCCCCTCGCCCGTTTACCGAGCGAGGGTTACTTCTTCTCTGGCACCACTTCCAGCCGCCACGCGCGGCCGGACACGAGATAGCGCTGCGCCAGCGCCTGCATCGCTTCGGGCGTGGTCTGGGTGTAATCGGCCAGCACGCTGCGGATGTCGGTGAACTTGCGCGGTTCGAAGGCGCCACCGGTCAACTGGTACATGTAGAACCCATTGCCGGTGCTGGCGCGGCTGACATATTGCTTGAGCGGTTCGGTGACGCGTGCGATTTCCTCGGCGGTGGGGGGCGTGGTGGCGAGGTCCGAAGCGATCTTGTCGGCGGCAGCGAAGAACGCGTCGAGGTCACCCGGGCGCAGTTGCACGGTGGCGGCCACGAACCCGCCCGACGGCAGGTCGAGCGGCCAGTTGGACGAGACATTCGGGCTGTAGCTGGCACCGATCCGTTCGCGCATCGCGTCGAACAGGCGGTTGCTCATGATCTGGACCAGCAATTCAAGGCTGCGCGATTCGTGGATGCCGGCGCGGCCCCCACCGGTCGGCCAGGCCACCACGGCGGCGGCCTGGTTGGGCTCGCCCCGGTGGGTGAGCACCACCGGCGTGGCGTTGTGCGGGGGAAGTTGCGGTGCAAGGTCGCTGGCCGGAAGCGGCGCGCGGGCGGGCAAGGCGCCGAAGGTTTTCGCCAGTGTTGCCAGCGTCTGCGCCTTGTCGAAATCGCCGAAGATGTCGACTTCGACCGGGCCTTGCGCCAGCAATTGCGACCACACCCGCTTGAATTCGTCAGGCGTGGCGGCGGCGAGTGCCTTGGGCGTGGGTACGGCAAAGCGGGGATCGTTGCCGCGTGCCAGGAAGCCGAGATCGCGGTCGAGCACGCTCTTCGGGGCGCCGTTATAGGCTTCGTATTGCAGCGTCTGCGCGGCCTTGGCGCGCTGGATCGGGTTGGGGTCCCAGCGCGGCGTGGCAAGCTTGGCGGCGAACAGGTAAAGCTGGTCGGCCAGATCGGCCTTGCGCGTATCGCCGCTCATGACGAAGCTGGCGTCCTCGATGCCGAACTCCAGCCCGAGCTTGCGGCCCGTGGCGAGCCGGTCGAGATCGTCGCGCGAAAGTTTGCCGATCCCCGAATCCATCAACGCCGCGTTGCCGAGCGGGCCGTAAATGGCATCGGCGCGCGGAATGGCCTTGTAGCCCCCGCCGAAACGCACCTTGACGATCACCCGGCCGGGTTCGGCGTCGTTGGTCCACAGTAGCGCGCGCACGCCGTTTGAAAACGTCGCCTGGCTGATTTCGAGAATGCCGGTCGGCTGGTCGGCTACCACCGTGCCCGGCGTGCCGATCGGCGGGAGCGCGGCGAAATTGACCTTCGATGGCGCCAGGCGCGCTCCGGTTGCCGCGGAGACGGGCTCGGTCAACGCTGTGCGCAAGGCGGCGGCATCGGCCTCGCCCGCCTTGGGCGTGACCATGACCGCGCGTTCGACCGTGCCGCGCAGCAGTGCGCGCGTGTGTTCGAGCACGGCAGAAGGCTTGAACAACGGAATCGAGCGCTTGAAGATCGCGTAGACCGTGTCGGGCGCGGCCACCGTCTCGCGGATGTCGACCGCGTTGGCGATGTCGTCGGCGGTCTTGCTGCTGGCGAGCGTTTCCTGCGTTTCGACCGGCACCTTGAACGCCACTTCGAATTCGGCGACTTCGCGCGCAATTTCCTCGGTGCTGGGCGGGCGGGCGAGCGCATCGGCGATAACGCTGCGCACATCGCGCACCGCACCGCGCCAATCGGGCCCGAGCGGCGTGACCTCCACCATCATCACATTGGCAGATCGTGACACGTCGGCCTGGTCGATCTGCGCGCTGAGGTACGTAGTGCCGGCGCGCGCGCGGCTTTCCAGCCGGCGATTGATCAGCGCCATCGCCAGCCGATCGATCATCAACCCCTGGTTATAGACGATCGTGTCGTTCTTCTTGTGCCACGGGCGCAGGATCGCCCAGTTGATCAGGCGCGGCAGATCGGGTTCGACCAGCACCGCGGTTTCGCCCACCGGGCTGGTCAGCCCTTCGCGGCTGAGCGCGCCTTCAGGCGCCTTGGGTTCGCCGAAGCTGGGCGCGGGCACGATCGGGCCGGCGGGCTTCCAGTCGGCAAACCACTTGGTCACTTGTGCTTCGAGCGCCTTGGGATCGGCATCGCCCGCCACGATCACCACGGTGTTGTCGGGCCGGTACCAGCGATCGTGGAACGCACGCACGCTGTCGGCGGTGGCGGCGATGAGCGTGGCATCGGTACCGATCGGCGGGCGCGTGGCGATCGGTTGGCCGGCGTAAAGCGTCTGGCGCGTGCGTTCGCCCACGCGCTGGCCAAGCCCGGCGTGCTCGCGCTTTTCGGCCAGCACGATCGGCACTTCGGTGGCGACACCCTTCGGGGTGAAGATCGGCGCGGTGATCATGCCCGACAGCAGCTTGAACGTTTCGTCCAGCTTGGCCGGCGCGGCATCGGGCAGGTCCAGCTTGAACACGGTTTGCGTCGGGCTGGTTTCGGCGTTGGTGTCGGTGCCGAAGGTAGCGCCCATCTGCTGCCAGCGCGGGATCGCCTCGCCTTCCTTGAGGTACTTCGATTCGCGGAAGCTGAGGTGTTCGAGCAAGTGCGCATAGCCCTGCTCGGCATCGGTTTCGTAAAGCGATCCGGCATCGACCAGAATGCGGATCGAAACCTGCCCCGGTGGCACCCCATTGTGGCGCACGGCATAGCGCAAGCCGTTGGGCAGGACGCCGAAGGTCCACGCCTTGTCCTGCGGCACGTCCGAGCCTTCGTAAAGCCACGGGCCGGTGTAAGGCGTCTTTTCGACCGATACCGGCGGGACCGACGGGCCGGAAGGCTGCATGGAAGGACTGGGAGCAGTCCGGCCAAGCGCCGGGTCGGCGATCAGGGCAAAAGGAAGGATGAAGGAGGCGACGCGCCGCACAGCGCAAGGAAGCAATGCCATGCCGCAGTCTATACGGTCGGGAAATATGAAGGACCAGTGAATTGCGTCACTGGCCCCGTTCGAATTACTGTCCGAAATCAGTTACCCGGCTTGGCCGGTGCTGGTGCGGGCGCGCCTGGTGCCTGCGCCTGGCGCATGGCCTCGATTTCGGCGCGCGACTTGAAGTCGAGCAGTTCGATCTGGAACACCAGGTCCGAATTCGCCGGGATCGGCCCCGTAGCCTTGGCTCCGTAACCCAGCGCAGCCGGGATGCAGACGCGGTAAATCGCACCGCGGCTCATCAGCTTGAGGCCCTCGGTAAAGCCCGGGATCACTTCGGTGACCGCCAGCGGCGATCGCTGACCCTGGTCGAACACCGAACCGTCGGCCGCGAGATAGCCGATGTAGCCGAGCAGCACGACGTCACCATCGGTCGGCTTGGCCCCGGCCGCCTGGCGCAGCGCGGTGAAGCCCAGGCCCGATGGCGTCTTGGTCAAGCACGTCCGCTGCGGTGCACTGACGATCGGGTTCAGCGGCAGCGGGATGATCGAGGACGCGGTCTGCGCTTGCGCCGGGGTGGCGACAGTGATGGCCAGAGGTGCCAGGAGGGCGGCGAAGCGGGCGAAGCCGCGGTGAGTGCTGTTCATGGCGTGGCTATAACCGCGTGCCGGCGGCCCTGCCAATGCCAAACCTGCGGCCTTTTCGCTGGTTTCGCGCCTTGACCCGCACGCACTCATGCCTACATGCGATGGACCATGTATATTGAAACCGAAACCACGCCCAACCCGGCGACGCTCAAGTTCCTGCCCGGCGAACGTGTCATGCCTTCGGGCACGCGCGAATTCACCAACCATGAAGAAGCTTCCGCTTCGCCGCTGGCCGAGGCGCTGTTCGATCTGGGCGACGTGACCGGCGTGCTGTTCGGCGGCAACTTCATCGCGGTTACGGCCGGTCCCGGAACCGAATGGTCAAGCCTCAAGCCGCAAGTCGTGGCGCTGCTGCTCGACCATTTCGTGTCGCAGGCGCCGCTGTTCCACGGCCCCGACGCCAGCGGCTTTTCGGTCCCGGCCGAAGACGATGCGGACCTTGGCGACGATCCGGCCGATGCCGAAATCGTCGAGCAGATCAAGGACCTGATCGAAACGCGGGTCCGCCCGGCGGTGGCCAACGATGGCGGCGACATCACTTATCGCGGCTTTCGGGATGGCGTGGTCTATCTCAAGATGCAGGGCGCCTGCGCGGGCTGTCCGTCGTCAAGCGCCACGCTCAAGAACGGCATCGAGAGCCTGCTCAAGCACTATGTTCCCGAAGTGAGCGAAGTCCGCGCCGCCTGAGCGCGATTTCCTTACCCGACCACTCCCAGGAGATTGCATGGCCCAGCCGATCGACGATGCCGCGCTCGACCAGTTGTTCCGCACCGCGCGGACTTACAACGGCTACACCAGCCAACCGGTCAGCACCGAACAGCTTCACGCGATCTGGGACTTGCTCAAGATGGGGCCGACTTCGGCCAACATGCTGCCCGCGCGGCTGGTGTGGTGCACGAGCGATGAGGCCAAGCAGAAGCTTGCGGCGTGCTGCCTGCCCGCAAACGCCGAAAAGATCCGCTCGGCCCCGGTCAGCGTGATCATCGGCATGGACATCGATTACCACGAACAATTGCCGTGGCTGTTCCCTCACGCCGACGCCAAGTCGTGGTTCGAAGGCAACGAGCCATTGCGCGAGGTTTCGGCAATGCGCAATTCGTCGCTGCAGGGCGCGTACCTGATCATGGCGGCGCGCGCGCTGGGGCTCGATACCGGGCCGATGTCGGGCTTTTCGAACGAAGCGGTCGACGCTGCGTTTTTCGCCGACACCCCGCGGGTAAAGTCCAACTTCGTCTCGACCCTGGGCTATGGCGATCCCACGACCATCTTCGAACGTTCGCCCCGCCCGCCGTTCGAGACTTTCAACCGTATCGCCTGATCGCACCCCGATGCGCCGGCTGGTGATCGACTGTGCAACCGAGGCTTGCTCGGTGGCGCTGTTCGATGGCCAGGGCGTGCTGCTGGGCGGTGATCTCGCCATGCTCGGGCGCGGCCATGCCGAACGCCTGGTGCCGATGATCGCCGCGCTGCCGGGTTCGGGACGCGCGGGCACGATCGCGGTGGATTGCGGGCCGGGCAGCTTTACCGGCATCCGTGTGGGGCTTGCCGCGGCGCGCGCGCTGGCGCTGGCGTGGGGTGCCACGATAGAGGGCTTCGAAAGCTGTGCGCTGGTGGGCGCGATGGCGCGGGCTGCACATCCCGGCGTGGCCATCGATGTGGCGATGACCGGCGGGCACGGCGAATGGTTCTGCCAGCGATTCGATACGGCGGGCCGGGCACTTGCGCCAATTGCATCGTTCCGGCCCGACGACGCCGCCGAATTGCTCGTGGCTCCGGTTGCGGCGGGCAATCAGGCCACCGCGCTGGTGGCTGCGCGCGGCAGCGGTATTGCATTGCCGCTCTGGCCCGATGCGCGTGCGTTCCACGCCCTGGCGGACGCGGCGGTGTTCCCCGATGCGAGGCCGGTCTATGGCCGGGCGCCCGATGCGCGCCTGCCCGCGCAGGCTGCCATGGGCACGATCGCCGTATGAAACTTACGCCGATGCTCCCGCCTGATGACGATCTCGATCGGATCATGGCAGTGATGGTCCGCGCGTTCGATGTGAAATTCGGCGAAGCCTGGAACCGCAAGCAAGTCAGCGACGCCATGCTGTTCGGCCATTGCCGTTACGGCCTGATCGGCAGCGACGGCGCCGAACCCGATGAACCGACGCAAGATGCCGTCGGCTTTTTTCTTGCGCGGCGGATTATCGACGAAGAAGAACTGTTGTTGTTTGCCATCCATCCGGACCACCGCCGAAAAGGTCTTGGGCATGCACTGCTGACGCGGATGCTCGACGAGGCGCGCGCCGCCGGCATGGTGCGCATTTACCTCGAAATGCGGCGCGATAACCCGGCGGATGCGCTTTACGCCGCTCATGGATTCCGCGCGATCGGCTTGCGGCGGGGTTACTATCGGTCTCCCGATGGATCGAGGATCGATGCCATCAGCCAGGAATTGGTTTTGCAAGACTAGTTGCCCAATCCGTTTCAGGCCGACATCTTGTAATCTGCGCCATGCCGGTATTTATTCTTTGAAAATTTGAATTTGCAACGGTTGTATCTCCCCAAGATATCCCTATAGGCTTTGCGCTAGTGCTGCACTCCGGCCGTGGGTTGCACGCTAACCAAGACCACACGAGAACAAGGGTTGAAAACAATGACCGATGTCATGACCGACATGCAAGAAACGCTGATTACGCTGACGTCCGATATCGTCGCCGCGCACGTCAGCAACAACAGCGTTTCGCTGGCTGACCTGCCGACGCTGATTTCCAACGTGCACACCGCACTTGCCGGACTCGGCAACAGCGAACCTGCGCCTGAACCGATGCCCGAACCGGCGGTTTCGATCCGCACTTCGATCAAGAACGAATACATCGTCTGCCTCGAAGACGGCAAAAAGCTCAAGATGCTGAAGCGCCACCTGATGACGCGCTACAACATGACGCCGGACCAGTATCGCACGCGCTGGAACCTGCCCGCCGATTATCCCATGGTTGCACCGGCTTATGCCGAAAAGCGCCGCGAACTGGCCAAGAAGATCGGTCTCGGCCGCAAGCCCACCGCGAAGCGCGGCCGTCCCGCCAAATCGACTGCCGCCTGAACAAACCACTGAGCTGACCGGCTTGGGGGGACGCTTCCGCCGTCGGTATTAGCAGGTTGTCGAATCCGCCCGCCGGTCTATGATCGGTGGGCGGTTTTCGTCAGGTCGCATCGTTTTCGCAAGGTGCGCGCAGGGCAACCCGCACCACAGCAACAGGTACAGACACGCAACCGTGCAACAGGCCATAGACATCGAAGCGCTCTGCGCCGAACGCGGCTTGCGCATTACCGAGCAGCGGCGGATCATTGCGCGCGTGCTTTCGGGCAGCACCGATCATCCCGACGTCGAAGCGCTGCACGCGCGCGCTGCAGCCGAAGATCCGCGCATCTCGATCGCCACGGTCTACCGGACGGTAAGGCTGTTCGAAGAAGCCGGCATTCTTGACCGGCATGATTTCGGCGATGGTCGCGCGCGCTACGAAGCCGCTCCCGAAGCGCACCACGATCACCTGATCGACGTGGAAAGCGGGAAGGTCATCGAATTCGTCGATCCCGAACTCGAAGCGCTCCAGCGGCAGATTGCAGAAAAGCTGGGCTATCGGCTGGTCGATCACCGCATGGAACTGTTTGGTGTAAAACTGGCCGGTGCAAAACTGGAACGCGGAAGCTGATTTCGTGAATACGGCCGCATTTCGCCGCGCCGAAGCTGCTGCCGGCCGGCCGCAGCCGATTCCGTTTATGGGAAAGCTGCGCATAACGGTGCGCGGTTTCATGCTGATCGTGGCCTTGGTGGTGTTTGTTCCGCTCCATTACATTTACCGGCTGGTCCATTACGGATCGCCGTTCCCGATGCTGTTCCTGCGATCGGCCGCGCGGATTTGCGGCGCGAAAGTCACGCGCATCGGAACGCCGCTGCGGCGCGATGTATTCTTCCTGTCCAACCACTTGTCCTGGATGGATATCCTTGCGCTCGCGGGTGCGAGCGGGACCGCTTTCGTGGCCAAGGCCGAACTGGCGCGCGCGCCGGTGGTCGGGTGGCTGGCAAAGCTCAACCGCACGGTGTTCGTCGAACGCGAGGCGCGGATGAATGTTGCCGAACAGATCAACCAATTGCGCGAAGCCCTGGCGGATAACTGGGCAGTTACCGTCTTCCCCGAAGGCACCACCACCGACGGGCAATCGCTGCTGCCGTTCAAGACCGCGATGCTGCGCGTGCTCGAACCGCCCCCGCCCGGCGTGATGGTCCAGCCGGTGATGCTCGATTACGGCGCCGTGGCCGAAGCGATCGGCTGGGTGGGCGAGGAACACGGGCGCCACAACGCGATGCGCGTGCTGTCATGGAAGGGCAGCTTTGCCATCCGCGCGCATTTCCTCGATCCGTTCGATCCGCGCGATTATCCGGGCCGCAAGGCGATCGCCGCCGAAAGCCGCCGCCGAATCGAGGAAGCGTTGCTGGCTGCGTTGGGCAAGCCGCTGCGGCCGTTTGCCTACATCGTCGAACCCATCCGCTATACGCCCAAACCTGCACTGCCCGAACCCGCAGTGGCGGCAGAGCAGCAGGCCGCCAGCGGCACGGATTGACGTCCCCGCACCGCGCGGCTTCATTTCGCGCGCGAATTGGCCTACGGGCGCAACCCATGCAATCCACTCCGCCCCCAAAGACCTTCCACGTCAGAAGCTTCGGCTGCCAGATGAACGTCTATGACGGCGAGCGTATGGCCGAACTGCTCATCGCCGACGGCATGGCCCAAGCGGACGAGCGCGCGAACGCCGAGCTGATCGTGCTCAACACCTGCCACATCCGCGAAAGGGCGGTCGACCGGGTCTATTCGGACATCGGACGGATCGGCAAGGAATTTGCGCGTAAAGACGGATCGGCGCCGATGATCGCGGTGGCGGGCTGCGTTGCCCAAGCCGAGGGTGACGAAATCATGGCGCGCGCACCGACGGTGGGCGTGGTGGTCGGCCCGCAGGCATACCATCGCTTGCCGGCCATGGTTGCCGCCGCCGCAGCGGGGCGCCGCGGCACCGATACCGACATGCCCGAAATCGCCAAGTTCGCGGCGCTCCCCCGTCGTCGGCGCTCTGGCCCGACGGCGTTCCTGACGGTGCAGGAAGGCTGCGACAAGTTCTGCACGTATTGCGTGGTGCCCTATACCCGCGGCGCAGAAATATCGCGGCCGTTCAAGGACTTGGTCGACGAAGCTCAACTTCTGGTAGAAGCCGGCGCGCGCGAGATCACGCTGCTGGGGCAGAACGTTAATGCCTGGACCGGGCAGGACGAGGCCAGCCGCCCGGTCGGCCTCGAAGGCTTGGCAAAATCGCTGGCCAAGTTGCCGGAACTCAAGCGGATTCGCTATACCACCAGCCACCCGACGGACATGACCGACGCGTTGATCGCCGCGCACGCCGAAATCCCCAAGCTGATGCCGTTCCTGCACCTGCCGGTCCAATCGGGCAGCGACCGCGTGCTCAAGGCAATGAACCGCAGCCACACCGTGCACAGCTACCTGGCCTTGCTCGACCGCTTCCGGGTGACTTGTCCGGACATCGCGATCTCGGGCGATTTCATCGTCGGCTTTCCTGGGGAAACCGAGGCTGAGTTCGAAGAAACGCTGACCCTGATCGACGCGGTCGGTTATGCGCAGGCATTCAGTTTCAAATACTCGCCCCGCCCCGGCACGCCTGCCGCCACGATGGACGGGCAGATCGATCCCGCGGTGATGGATGATCGGCTCCAACGGCTCCAGGCCGCGGTCAATCGCGGGCAGATGGCCTTCAATCTCGCCAGCGTGGGCCGCACGTGCGAGGTGCTGGTCGAGCGCAGTGGCAAGCTGCCGGGGCAGTGGCTGGGCAAATCGCCGTGGCTGCAATCGGTGCACTTCTTCGGCGACGCTGCGATCGGCGAGATCGTGAGCGTCGAACTGGTCGAAGCCGGAGCAAACTCGATGGCCGGGCGACTGGTCGCCTAGGCTTCTGGCCTATACTTCGGGATCCGGGCTGCCGGTGTAGGCATCGTCGCAAGCTTCGTCCGCGAAGACATCGGCCTGAACCGGTGCCGCCGGGCATGGTTGCGCCAAGGCAGCCGGATGCGCCGCCTCGTATATTCGCTGTGCGAACTCGCCGATCCAGTACGGCGCTGTGTTTTCCTTGCCGTGCCAGTCGTTGTCGCCGTGGCCCATCTGCTCGCCCGGCTGACCGTCATGATCATCGACGTTGTGGATGAATTCGTGGACGATCGTGTTGATCTTCTGCCCCACCGAATTGGCCAGGAACGCGACATGGTAATGGAGCACGAACGGCTCGCCCGGATTGGTCACGGCAACGGTGTTTCGATAGAATTCGCGGCGCGAAAAGCGTGGTTTCCATAGCACGACACGGATCGGATGCGTTTCGGCCGCCAAGCGCCGGGCGATCTCGGCGGCGTCGATCGTGGCGAAATCGAACGGCCCGTGCGCGCGGATGCCATCCCAGAAGTCGTTTTGATCGGCCAGCGCGGTGATCGCGGCGGCGGCGGCGGCCAGGCCCGGATCGTCGCCCTTGAACACTGCTTGCATCGCGTTGCCCGATTCCCGACTTTGTCGGAACCACTAGCACCGCACTTTTCCATGGCCAAGTGGCTCGCCTCATGGTGAGTTGCGCTTGCGGTTCGGCCCGGCGCAGCTATCCTTGTTCAGTCGATCCTAATTTCGGATTCGGCGGACATGAAAGGAGTGCATGGCCCGCAAACACTTGCGCGGTCTCCGCCCCGATGAGGGCCAAGAGACCCCCTTCCCCGCGTTGCGCCCCAAACCGGCGCGCGCCCACGCCGAACTGACCTTCGACGATCCCGCCGTGCTTGGCGCTCTGTTCGGCCAGTTCGACACCAACCTCGTGACGATCGAAAATCGCCTCGGCGTCTATATTTCCGCAAGGGGCAACCGGGTTATCCTGGAAGGCCCACAGGACGCGGTTGCGCGTGCGCGCGAAGTTTTGAAGGGGCTCGACCAGCGGTTGCAGAATGGGCTGGAGGTCGATTCGGGCGCAGTCGAATCGCTGATTTCGATGTCGACCGAACCCACGCTTGAAGGAATTATCACCGGCGCGGGCCTGAATGCTCCGCCGATCATGATCCGCACGCGCAAGAAAACCATCATCCCGCGCAGCCCCACACAGATCACTTATATGCAGGCGCTGGCCAGGGACGACGTGATCTTCGCGCTCGGCCCGGCGGGCACCGGCAAGACCTATGTGGCGGTGGCGCAAGCTGTCAGTCAGCTCATTTCGGGGTCGGTGCAACGGCTGATCCTGTCGCGCCCGGCGGTGGAGGCGGGCGAGCGGCTGGGCTTCCTGCCGGGCGACATGAAGGAGAAGGTCGATCCGTATCTGCGCCCGCTGTACGATGCGCTCAACGATTGCATGCCGCCCGAGCAGGTCGAACGCCGCATCGCCAGCGGCGAAATCGAGATCGCGCCGATCGCGTTCATGCGCGGGCGCACGCTGGCCGATGCGTTCGTGATCCTGGATGAAGCGCAGAACACCACGCCGATGCAGATGAAGATGTTCCTCACCCGCTTCGGGCAGAACAGCCGGATGGTGGTGTGCGGCGATCCCAAACAGGTCGATCTCCCCGGTGGTGCGGCGGCGAGTGGGCTGGCCGACGCGGTCACGCGGCTCGAAGGGGTCGAGGGCATCGCCACGGTGCGGTTTTCGAGCAGCGAAGTGGTGCGTCACCCGATTGTCGGGCGGATCGTCGACGCGTACGAGGGCACCGATGGATAACCGGCACGGAACGGGGGAGATTGCGATGATATCACGGATTGCAGCGTCGCTGGCGCTGGCCGCAATTGTGGTGCAGCCGGCGCTGGCCGCGCCCATGCAATGTGCGACGAGCGCCGAATTCCATGCCGGGGCGCGCTTCGTCATGCCGATCCTGATCGACGGGGCGAGCAGGAAATGCCAGCCCGCGCTTGGCAACGGCTCGTATCTGGCAACCAAAGGCCCGGCGCTGTCCCAGCGTTTCGCCGCCATGCCCGGTGACGACAGCAGCATCACCGCGCTCGTCGGCAAGCTCGACCCCAAGGGCGACCTGAAGGGGCTCGACACGGCTGCGCTCAAGGCATTCGCGACGGTGGCCGTGTCGAAGGGCATGGGTGACGATCTCAAGCCCAGCATCTGCCCGACGATCGACAAGGTGCTCGCGCTGCTCGATCCGATGCCCGCCGAAAACACGATCTCGCTGGTCGAAGTGATCTTGCGCAAGGTCGACGACGACAATGTCAGCAAGGCGGCAAAGACAGGCAAACCGGCGAAGCGCATCCTTTGCCAGGAATCCTGATGCCGACGACTCCCCAGCGATGACCGCCCCGACGCTCGAACTCGATATCGATCCGGTGTGGGGCCCAATGTCCGGCCATGCCACCGACTGGGAAGCGCTTGCCGCCGCCGCAGCCGATGTCGCCGCGCAAGTTGCGCCCGAATTGGCCAACGAAGCGCTGCTGGTCAGCCTGGTGTTCGCCGATGATGATGAAGTCCAGGCGCTCAACAAGCAGTGGCGCGCCAAGGACAAGCCCACCAACGTGCTGTCGTTTCCGATGCTGAGCCGCGAGGAAGTGCTCCACGCCGCAGCCGATCCCGGGCACGCCGGCATGCTGGGCGATCTGATTCTCGCGCACGGGATTTGCGTGGCCGAGGCTGCGGACAAGGCGGTGACTGTCGAAGCGCATGCCACGCACCTGATCGTGCACGGGTTGCTCCATCTGGCCGGCTACGATCACGAGACCGGGGCGGACGACGCGGCGGAAATGGAGGCTTTGGAGACCAAGGCGCTTGCCATGTTGGGCCTTGCCGACCCATATGGCGCGGATTGACGTCAGGAGATTTGCGAATCGTGCCCGAGGGCAGCAGCACCGGTGATACCCGCAGCGGAGAGCCGGAAAGTAAGGGCGCGTTGTGGCGCACGGTGAAGGGCTTGCTCTTTCGCCGTGACGAACACGACCAGAGCTTGCGCGCGCAGCTCGAAGAAGCGATCGACGAACACCAGCCGGAACCCGGCCAGCATAGCGGCACGCACGGCGATCTCTCGCCGATCGAGCGGCAGATGATCAAGAACCTGCTCCATTTCAGCGAACACGATGCTGATGATGTCGCCATCCCGCGCGGCGAAATCATCGCGATCCCCGCCGCCGCCAGCTTCGAGGACATGGTCCAGGCCTTCGCCACGCATGGCCACAGCCGCTTGCCGGTCTATGGCGAATCGCTCGATTCGGTGGTGGGCATGGTCCACATCAAGGACGTGTTCCCGATCATCGCGGGCATGGCACTGAACGGCAAGGCACCGCCCAAAGACTGGAACGGACTGCTGCGCCAGCCGGTGTTCGTGCCGCAAGCACGCGGTGCGCTCGATGTTCTGGCCGACATGCGCAGCCGCCGCACGCACCTGGCCATCGTGGTCGACGAATATTCGGGCACCGACGGGATCATCACGATCGAGGATCTGGTCGAAGAAATCGTCGGCGAAATCGAGGACGAGCACGACGATGCTGCCCCCGAACTGCTGCGCCGGCTCGATGCCATGACCTGGGACGCCGACGCGCGCGTCGAACTGGACCAGGTCGCGGCCGAAATCGATGTGCGGCTGGGCGAAGTCGAAGAAGCGGTCGATACGCTGGGCGGGCTGGCGGTGGTGCTGGCGGGCGAAGTGCCCGAAGTCGGCCGCGTGGTTGCGCATCCCAGCGGCTGGCGGCTCGAAGTGACCGGCGGTGATGAACGCCGCCTCACCCGGCTGCGCTTGCACGCCCCATCGGACCTTGCCGACACTCCCGAAAATACCTGACCCGGACCTGACCCGCCGATGATCCGCCGCCTTCCTCCCTTGCGCAGCCTTGAAGCGTTCATCCGCGTGGTCCGCGCCGGATCGGCCAAGACCGCGGCGGCCGAACTCGCGCTCAGCCCCTCGGCTTTGTCGCGCCGGCTGGGCGCGCTCGAGGATTTCACCGGCAAGCCGCTGTTCGAACGGCGCCATCAATCGCTCAAGCTCACTTCTGACGGGCAAGCACTTTACGACGCGGTGGCACCGCTGATGGACGAGATGATCGAGCGGATCGATCGGCTGGTCGATACCGGCAAGGTCATGCGGCTGCGGCTGGGCGTGTTGCCGCTGTTCAGCACGCAACGGCTGTTCCCGCGGCTAGGTGAATTGCGCACGCTGCATCCCACGTTGCACATCGACATCGATACCGCGCACCAGGCCGAAGTGCGGCTGGGCGACAACCTCGACGCCGCGATCGTGCTGAGCGAAGGCCCCGATCCAAGCCTGCATGCGGTCCAGCTCGATCATAACAGCGTTCATGCGATCACTTCGCGCGCAATGGCCGATGCGCTGGGGCCGCAGCCCGACGAAGCCAGGCTGGCGAAGCAGACCTTTCTGGTTCACGCCGACCTGCCCGCCAGCTTCGAAGCCTGGAAGGCCGCGATCGGCCTGCCCGGGCTCGAACCCGTCGCGGTCGACCATTTCGACAGCGGGCAATTGCTGCTCGAAGCCGCGGCGCAAGGGCTGGGCATCGCGATCATGCACGATGACCACTACGCCCGCACGCACGACGAACGCATTGCGCGGCTTTACGACATCGAGGTGGCCAGCCCCTACAGCTACTGGTTCGTCTGCCGCCCGCGCGCGCTGCTGTCGCGCCCGGTGCGGCTGTTCCACGAATGGCTGATCCGCGCCAATCTGTGACGCTCGCGCGTGGCCCGACCATGACCGATTTGTAATCCGGCGCCCGCAAAGGGTCGCCAGGCCTTGCGCGTTTCCTGTCCAGTCCGCCGCGTGGCCCCCGCGCAGTGGCCCACCGCAGGAGACTTGCCATGAATTTCACCAGGACCCTGATCCCGACGATCGCGCTCGCACTGGCTGGCACTGTGCTGCCCGGCGTCGCCCATGCCGGCGCGTGGCAGCGCCATCACCCGGCCCGCACCGAAATCAACCATCGCATCCGCCACCAGGAACGCCGCATCACTCAGGAACGCCGCGAGGGCGATCTCACGCGCGGCCAGGCGCAGGCGTTGCGCGCGCAAGACCGCGCGGTCCTCAAGCAGGAACGCGCCGACGCCCGCGCCGATCACAACCGCGGCCACCTCAACCGCGCGCAAGCCCGCACGCTCAACCAGGAATTGAACGCGAACAGCCACGCCATCGGCCACTGATCGCACCCGCATCTGGCCCGCTTCTCGAACGAGTGGCGGGCCAGCTTGCTAATCCGGCCGCCAATCCTGCCAGCGTGGCCTGTTGCGGAAACGCCCCGGCGCCTGCGGATCGTTGAAACGTCGCTGGAAACGCGGCGGCACAGGATCAATCCCCAACCTCCGCGCTTCGATCCGCGCGCGGCGGCGTTCGATCCTGCGTTGTTCGCGCACGGCTGGATCGACCAACGGTCCGCGCAACGCAGGCGGCGCAACCTCTGAAGGTTGAGCGGCCATGCCCGCTTCCCCAAGACGCTCGGCACCGATTGCGCGGCGTTCTGCGATGATCGCGGCCCGGCGCTGACGCCGCGCGATCACTTCGGGCGGGACCGGGTGCGCCGCGCGAAATGCGCGGAACGCGGCGATCGCGGCCCGTCGTTCCGGCCCCGGCGGGAGCGTGCGCGGCAACGGTCCCGGATAGCGCCAAGGCGGAGCGACATGCAGGCGCCCCGACCGCCAGCCCGGCCCGATCATCGGGGCAGGCGGCGCCACCGCGATCGGTGATGCATCGGCGGCGGCAGGACGCGGCTCGGGCAAAGTGATGCGCGGCGATTCGGCAGCATGCCGGTGCTTCAGCCCCGCAGCAGGCGCGGCTTCGGAATGGTGAAGGCGGCGCTTTTCGGGGATGACTTTCTCGATCAGCTTGCCCACCACGGGCAGGCGATGGACCGCACGGTTGACCGGCTCGCCCAGATAACCCGCCGCCGCTGCCGACACGCTGCCAAGCCCGATCAGCGCAAGGCTGCCCACCGCGATGCCCAACCGCGCACGCCGCCCAACCGCGCGCCAACGCACTGGGGGCAGTGCCGCAAACGCCGGCGCTTGCGGGGTTTCCAGCGCCAATGCCGTGAGGCGAACTGCGAAATCACCCGACAGCACAGGCGGTTGCAGCGCATCGAGTTGCTGCGCAAGATCGCGATCGATCGGGGGGAACGCCGGATCAGCCATCGGCCATCTCCACCAGCCGCTCTTTCAGAGCACGGCGGGCGCGCAGCAGCAGCGATTCGAAGGCCTTGATGTTCAAATCGAGCGCGGCCGCGGCTTCGGCATTGGGCATATCCTCGTAATACGTCAGCACCACCGCGGCGCGCTGGCGTTCGGGCAAGGCATCGAGCGCGGCGCGGACGCGCGCCTGCTGCTGGCAGGCATCGATCATCTCATCAGCCAGCGGTGCAGGATCGGCGCGATCGGGCACTTCCTCGTCCGACAGCCTTGCGCGGCGGCGCAAGCGATCGAGGCACAAGTTGGTGGCCACCCGCGCCAGCCACGCGCCCACACCTGCCCCCTGCGCATTCCAGCGGGTCGCGTCCTTCCACAATCGCAGACACGCTTCCTGCGCCACGTCTTCCGCCTCGCTTGCATCGCCCAGCATCCGCCACGCGATGCGATGCGGCCGTTTCGCGTGAAGTTCGATCAACTGCTGGAACGCTTGCCCATCGCCCGCACCGACGCGCCGCATCAGGGCGTCGTCGGACACCTGTTCGTGCGGCGCGGCGGGTGTGCAGCGCAATGTGGGTCCAGCGTCCATCAGCCTCGTCGCACCATCAACGCACCTGTCCCGCAAACCCTTCGCACAAATGAACAGGGGCGCCGGCTTTACGCCGACGCCCCGATCCTAGCGGTCGATCCTGAACCGGACCAGACCTGTACATCAACCCTCGCTGACGGAAGCCTTGACGATCTTGCCCGGCTTTGCCGGCGGTTCGCCCTTGGGCAGTGCGTCGACGTTGTCCATGCCTTCAGCCACCACGCCCCACACGGTGTACTGCTTGTCGAGGAAGCGGGCGTCATCGAGGCAGATGAAGAACTGGCTGTTGGCCGAGTTCGGCGCGCTGGTCCGCGCCATCGAGCATACGCCGCGCACGTGCGGTTCGGCGTTGAATTCGGCCTTGAGGTCGGGCTTCTTCGATCCGCCCATGCCGGTGCCGTTGGGGCAGCCGCCTTGTGCCATGAAGCCGGGGATCACGCGATGGAAGGTCACGCCATCGTAGAAGCCTTCGCCGACCAGCTCCTTGATCCGCTCGACATGGCCCGGCGCCAAGTCGGGACGCAGCTTGATCTTTACATCGCCGGTATCGAGCGAAAGGGTAAGGTATTCATCAGCCATCGAAAATCTCCTGCGTGGGGCGCGCATGGTCCGCGCCCGGCCGCGCCGATATAAGGGCTCGGTTCATAAAGTCATCAAAAGCTGGCAAGTCCATCCCTTCATCGGTTGCAATTGCCGATTGCCAGCCTATCCCCGGCCCCGATGAGCGATCGCCCGACCGACATGCTGGAAGCGCCAGACGTCCACCTCGACGGAGCTGAACCTGCGCGCGACGCGCATCATGATCCCGCACGCGACGCGCACCACGATCCCGCTCGGGACGCGCACCACGATAGCGAAAACAACCTCACGCGCGGCTATGTCCGCAAGGTGATCGAAGCGCTCGACGCGGGCGAGACCGAACTGGTCTACGATCTCGTCGAACCGCTCCACCCGGCAGACATCGCCGACCTGATCGAGCAGCTTTCGCCCGAAGATCGCGGCGCCTTCGCCCGCGCGGTCAACGACCTGATGGGCAGCGAAGTCTTCGCCGAGCTCAACGATCACGTCCGCGATTCGCTGGTCGACCAGCTAGAGCCCGACGAGGTTGCCGACCTTGCCGAGCAGATGGACACCGATGACGCGGTTGCCCTGATCGAGGACTTGGACGAGGAAGACCAGCAGGCGGTCCTTGCCGAACTCGATCCCGAAGACCGCGCCGCGATCGAATCCGCGCTGTCCTACCCCGAAGAAACCGCCGGCCGGTTGATGAGCCGCGACGTGATCGCGGTGCCCGAACACCTGACCGTGGGCGACCTGATCGATTACTTGCGCGAAAACCAGGACCTCACCACCGAGTTCTGGGAAATCTTCATCGTCGATCCCGCGCACCACCCAGTCGGCACGTGCCAGCTTTCGTGGATTCTGCGCACGCCGCGCTACGTGGCGCTGGCCGATGTGATGAAGCGCGACCAGACGCTGATCCCGGTCATGATGGACCAGGAAGAACTGGCGCTGCGCTTTCAGAAATACGCGCTGATCTCGGCCGCGGTGGTCGACGAATCGGGCCGGCTGGTCGGCCAGATCACGGTCGATGACGTGGTCCACATCATCCAGGAAGAAGCCGGCGAGGACGCGCTGGCGATGTCGGGCGCGGGCGATGGCGATATCAACCAGCCGCTCCACCTGACGATCCGGAGCCGGCTGTGGTGGCTGTTCATCAACCTGGGCACCGCGATCCTGGCCAGTTCGGTGGTGGCGGCGTTCCAGCACACGATCGAGCGGCTGGTCGTTCTCGCGGTGATCATGCCGATCATCTCGGGCATGGGCGGCAACGCGGCCACGCAGACGATGGCGGTGACGGTGCGCGCGCTGGCGACCAACCAGCTCACCAGTTCGAACACCTGGCGCATGATCGGGCGCGAATGGTGGATTGCCAATGCCAACGGCTGGGGCCTTGGCATACTCATGCTGGGCGCCACGCAATTGATCTACCGCGATTGGAAACTGAGCGCGGTGGTGTTGCTGGCGATGGTGCTCAATTCGATCAATGCCGGGCTGGCCGGTGTGCTAATCCCGATCGGGCTCGACCGGCTGAAAGTCGATCCGGCGGTGGTCTCGACCGTGTTCGTGACCACGATGACCGACACGCTGGGCTTCTTCTTCTTCCTGGGATTGGCGTCCATTTTCCTCATGTGACGGGTTGGCAGCGGGCCTGGCATGGCCCATTTGCCGGCGATGGCTTCCGATTCCACCGATCTCCCCCCGCTTCACCTGACCAAAGTCGCGTATGGCGCGCAGTCACTCGAAGACTTGCACGGCTGGTTCGCCACGCGCGGCGCAGAGGCGTTCCTGACCACGCGCTACCTGCCCAAGCGCCACGTCGAGATTGCCGGGAAAGGATCGCTGTTCTGGATCCACAAGCACCAGCTCGTCTGCCGATCACCGATCCTGCGGTTCGAGGAGGCCGAGGCCGGCCGCACCAACATCGTCATCTCGACCCGCCTGATCGACCTCAACCCCCTGCCCAAGCGCGCGCACCAGGGCTGGCGCTACCTGGCCGATGCCGACGCCCCGCGCGACCTGGCCGAAGGCGAGAGCGCCGATGCCGCGATGCCGGGCAAGTTGGCTGCCGATCTGGCGCGGCTGGGGCTGGTGTAAGCCCGCCGCCCGCGATCCTGGCCTACTTCAACGTGCCCCGCGCTCGCGCAATTCCCGCCAGCGTCGGGTAAAACTGGACGAACGTGCTGTCGACCGCACCGTGCTCGTCATGGCAGGAATAGCAGGACGCGGTTTTGGGGATGATCGCGCCCGGCTTGCCATCGACGATCTTGAAGAACGCCCAGCCGCCGAAGCGCCGCGTGTCCTTCACGTGCAATTCGACATCGGCGACCGCCTCGCTCTGGAACTGGCCAGCCTTGTTGATCGAACCCTTGGTCAGCCCCTCGCGCGCTTCCTTCACCAGCACCGTGCCCTCTGGCCAGCGGCCGCTGCGCCGGAAGGTAGCCAACGCGGCCGGGTCGACGAACACGTTGTCGAACATGTGCGAAGTGACGACAGCGGCTGGCTCGGCATAAGTCATGTCGAGGCCCGAGGTCAGGAACACCCAGTCGCGGTAATTGGCGGGCAGCATCGCGCGTCCGTCTGCGGTATAGGCGACCGCGCCCGGTGGCGCCGTCGATCGGGCCAGCGTTTCAGCGCCGGCTGCGGCAAGTGCAACGGCGCCGACCACCAGCAGTCCCGACTTGAACCTGCCAACCATTCGCAATCCCCCGATTGTGTGAACATCCAAATCGCCGACAGGGTCTGGAAATCAGGCCGGCGCGTGAAGCCCCCGCGCCACGAC
>NZ_JANXWG010000073.1 GCF_025351285.1 Novosphingobium sp. | reverse complement strand
CCGCGGACTTGCTGGCAATGTCGGGCGGGTTCACCCCGGTGGTGCACCTTCACATGCAGGCGGGCGGTGCGGCGCTCGATTGGGATGCGGGAGCCCAGGCCTTCCTACCCGGCGCGGCGCGGCAGAACGTCCAATCGGTGGGCGCAGCAGCCAGCGCCGAACCGATCGGCCCGACCCCCGCGCCCGCCAATCCGGGCAAGGCGTTCATCGACTTCCAGAACGACGTGTCGCTGGGCGATGTCGATCTGGCGTGGGCCGAAGGCTACCGCTCGGTCGAACATCTCAAGCGCTACACCACGCTGGGCATGGCGACCGACCAGGGCAAGATGAGCAACATGGCCGCGCTCGGCCGACTTGCCGAACGGCAAGGCGTGGCCATCCCCGAGGCGGGGCTGACCACCTTCCGCCCGCCCTACACCCCGGTTACAATGGGCCTGCTCGCGGGCCGCACCACGCGCGATGCGGGTGCGCATCTGCGGCGGCTGGCGCTGTACGATCAGCACATGGCGCACCAACCGCTGTGGCAGCCGCTGGGATACTGGAAGCGGCCCCGTGCCTATCCGAAGGCTGGCGAGATGCTCGCCCAAGCCGCGCTGCGCGAGGCGCGCAGCGTGCGCAATGCGGTGGGCATGACCGACGTCTCGACGCTCGCCAAGTTCGAGATCAGCGGGCCCGATGCGGTGGCGCTGCTCGAACGCATCTGCGCGACCACGGTCGGCAAGCTGGCGGTAGGGCGCGGCCGCTACACTTTCATGCTACGCGAAGACGGCTTCGTGTTCGATGACGGCACCGTGTGGCGGCTGGCCGAGGATCGCTTCCTGCTGACCAGTTCGACCGGCGGGGCAGACCGAATGGCGACGCACTTGTCCTATGTTCGGCAAGTGCTGTTCCCGGACTTGCGCGTGTCTGTGGTCAATGTGCAGGAGCACCACGCCGGGATCGCGGTTGCCGGGCCGAAGGCGAGGGCGGTGCTGGAGGCGTTGATCGGCGAGGCGCCGCCGCGCCACATGTCGGCCACGACGGCTGAAATTGCGGGCGTTCCGGTTACCGTCCTCGCCGCCAGTTACAGCGGCGAACGCGCGTTCGAAATCTACGCCGAAGCCAGCCATGCCGCGCCGGTGTGGCTGGCTTGCGAAGGCGTCACGGTGAGCGCGGGCGGCTGCCTCTACGGCATGGAAGCGATGGAATTCCTGCGCATCGAAAAGGGCCACCTCGTGGTCGGCGGTGAAGTCGACGGGCGGCGGACGCCGCATGATCTCGCGCTCGACCGGATGCTCAACAAGGCCGCCGGTTACATCGGCGCGGCGGGACTTGCGCGCCCTGCTCTGGCGGAAGCGGGCCGGTTGCAACTGGTCGGGCTCGAAGCGATCGAGGGCGCGATTCCCGAAGGTTCGATGCTGGTGACTGCACCGGGTAATCGGGCCGAGGGCCACGTCACCGCAGCGGGCATCCGGGTCATCGATGGTGGATCGATTGCGCTGGGAATGCTTGCCAACGGATTTGCGCGGGCCGGTGAAACGCTGACCGCGACGTCGCCCACCAGGGGCCAGACCGCTACGGTCCGTGTGGTCGCACCGCACTTTTACGATGCTGCCGGGGATCGCTATCGTGACTGATTTGACAGTGACCACCCTGCCCGCCGCGCCGCTGCATGTGCTGGAAATCTGGAGCGATCCGGCCGCCGTCGCGGCGCGGTTTCAGGCCGCACTGGGCGCACCGCTGCCAGCGATGGAGCGGTCGCTGGAACTGCCGGCGATGCGGTTGATCCGCTTCGAACCCACGGTGTGGCTGGTCGAGGGCGATATTGCCGGGCTGGCCGATGTGCTGGATACCGACGGCAGCCTGACCGCGATCGGCGGCGGCGTTGGACGAGTGCGGCTGGCTGGGGCAGGCTGGCGCAGTCTGCTGATGGAAGGCGGCGTGTTCGATGCCGAATCTTCTAACTTTTCAGCCGGTTGCAGTGCCTCCACCATGATCGATCACGTCAACGTGCGGCTGCTGGTCGAAAGCGAGGACGCATGCCTGGCCTACGTGCCGTTGAGCTACGCGCACGACATGGTCCATTTCTGGCAGGTTGCCGCAACAACGCTGCCCTGACCGTTACTTCGTGGCGGCCGCGTGCCGCAGTTCAAGTCCGCTGGCGTGGCGGCGCTGGAAACCCTTCCACAGCGTGACACCTGCCCCGCCCGGGCTGTAGGCGGCCCACGGCGTTCCATCGGGCGCCTTCCATTCGCCATCGTCGGAGTTCGTCACCGGCACATCGAGCCAGCTTCGTGCCGCCGCATCGCCCTTCAGGTTCAGCGCCAGGAAGGCGGTGATGAAGTGCAGGTTGATCGCGATGATCCGGTCCTTCCGCCAGACGGGGTCCTCGAACCAGTCGAGGTCCCACACCGTTCCCTGCATCTCGGCTGGCGCAGGGCTGAGCCCGATCGCGTGGCCGCCCTGCTTGAAAGTAAGCAGGTAGCGATCGGTACGGGTGGCGCCTTCGAACTGCGCCAGCGCGCCGGTCTTGTAATCGACCGTCAGGTCCGATGATCCCTGGATCAGCAGCAGCGGTGCAGTGATGGCGCGCAGGCCTTCGGGTCCCCAGGCGCTGCTTGGCCGTCCGCCGGCGGCCGCCATCGCGACGATCGCCTTCACGCCCGGAACCTTGCCCGCCGCTTCGTCGGGCCCACCGCGCGCGATGCGCCTGAGGTAACCGCCGGCCACCAGCGGCATGTTGGGGCCTTCGGGGTCGAGGCTGGCACCGCCCGCGGCCAGCACGCCGTAGCCACCTTGCGAATAGCCGATCAGCGCGATGTTCGCCGGATCGATCAGCGTTCCCAGCGATTTGCGCAAGCTGGCCGCGACGAAGGCGATATCGAGCGGGCGGTTGTAATTGGGCACCGCGCGCGCTTCGGCCGGGATAATGTAGGGATCGGGATCGTCGTGATGGATCGCGGCGACAACGTAGCCCTTCGAGGCCAGGTTCTCGGTCAGCCAGGTCATCCCCTCGGGCGAATTGCTGTAGCCGTGCGAGACGATCACCAGCGGGTAACCACCGCCAGCGGGTTCGGCATCGGCCAGCGCGAGACCGGGCATGGTGTACGCGACCGGCGGCTGCGGTGGCTCGCCGAACAGGGTTGCGTGGTACGTGATCGCAGCCGCGCCGGGTTTCTGCCTGGCCGGATACCACAAGTCGACCACCAGCTTGCGCTCATGGAGGGGAATGGCGCCCGTCTTGGGATCGGCGGCTGGAAAATCGGGTTGGGCCTTGTGGCCCAGTGTGATGCTGCGGAAGCCGACCTTGTACTCGCCCAGTGCCGCCAGTTGTGGCGCGTCGGTGCCCGGAACACTGGGCGGAACACTGGGCGGAGTATTGCCGGCCTGGGCTGTCGCCGGGGCCAGCAGCGCGATCGCCAAAAGCGCGGTCTTGATCAGGCGTTCCATGTCAGTTGCTCCGCCAGCCACGGCATTTGATCGATCAGGGGCGGGAATGTCACGGCCCGCAGTTCGTTTGCGCTAAGCCGGGCCACGTCAGCCGGCAAGGTACCGAGTTCACCCGCGCGCGCCACCACTTGCACCGAACGCGAAAACCGCCCGCGCGGCATGGGTTCGACGCGGGTCTGGCGCAACAGTTCGGGTGCGGCGGACAAGCACACCGGCGACGTGATCGTCCATCCCAGTCCGGCCGCCACCAGCGCCAATTGCTGGTGCGACGATTCGACCTCCACCACCGGCCGCAGCCCCAGCTTCATTCGCACGATCTGCCGTTCGATCTGCTGGCCCATGCCGGTGCCTTGCGAAAAACGGATGAACGGCAGATCATCCAGATCACCGGTCAACCGGATCGGCTTGGTGTAGCTGGCGGGCGCCACGATCACGAAGCATTCCTCGAACACCGGGTGCAGTTCGACGTTGTCGCGGTGTTCGAGGTTGAAGCTGCCCGTCACCATCAGGTCGATATCGCGCGCCATGAATTCGCCCTGGTGCTCAAGCGAAATGCCCGAACGGATCGTCCAGCGCCCGGCGCGCTTGCCCAGCCGCGACAGGATCGGCTTGGTCAACTGGTTGGCCAGGCTGAACGACATCGCCACCGTAAGGCTGGCCAGCGGCAAGTCAGCCCCGGCGCGGACGTCGTCATAAGTGCTGCGCGCGAGGCCCAGAAGGTGCTTGCTGCGTTCGAACATCGAGCGGCCGCTGGTGGTGAGGCCGAGCGGGCGCATCGAACGATCGAACAGCGGGGTACCGATGCTTGCCTCCAGCCGGGCGATCGTTTGCGAGACGGCCGACTGGGTGACGAGCAGATGCGCGGCGCTTTGCGACATGCCGCCCAGTTCCACCGTCATCACGAACACTTCGAGCGCGTGGAGATCGAATTCCTGCGGCAGCTTCATCGGCGCATGGTATTAGCTATCGTGATATTGGCCATCTCAAACGTGTTATGCGGCCATGCCTTTTGCGCATTGTTCATAAGAGAAGTTGTCACGCGATTCGCGCACCCTGCCGGCGCAATTCGCCTTGCACCAACGCCATGTCGATCTCGCCGAAATCGCGCCCCGTCCGCACGCCGATCGCCGCCGCCACGCCCGCGCCCTGCCCCGCCACCGCGCAGCACATCATGTTGCGCACCGCCGCGTGGCTAACCTTGTCGCCGCCGATGGTGCGGCCGGTGACGATCAGATTCTTCACACCCTTGGGCAGCATCGACCGGTACGGCACGTGGAAATAGCGCCCGGTGGTGGGCAGGATCAGCAGGCCATAGCCGTCGATGAATTCGGGGAAGATGCCGATCGAATCCTCGAACCGGCCTTCCCCGCGCACGTCGGCATCGGTGAGGTTGTAGGCCGCGTCGATCTTGCGGGTATCGCGGATGCCCAGCGTCATGCCGAAATTGCGCAGCTTGGCGGTTTCGCAACCGGGCATGAAGCCTCGCAGCGCAGCGACCGCGTGCATAGCCTGCGCGCGCCCCTCGATCTCGCCGCGCGTCAGGTCATCGGGATCGGTCCCGTCGAGCGTCATGTGGACCATGTTGAGATACGTCAGGTCGCCCTGGTCCGACACCGTGCCCCACGTGCCCGCGATCGTCGCCAGGTTTTCGGGCAGCAGACCCGCCTTCAGCGCCTGCTCGAACGGCTTGCGCAGGAACGGCGAGAACATCGCGTCCTCCTTGCCATCGGTGGTCACGCTCCACTCGCCGTCCTTGGCCCAATCGGCATACGTCTGCGGCTCGGCTTTCACCGCATCGATGAACCGCGCCTTGTTGACCCCGCACATCGAGAACATCACCGAAGCCGACATCATCTCGGCCACCGGGTGCTTGTGCGTCGGTGCGCCGGCGCGGTTGGCGATATCGGCATCGCCGGTGGCGTCGATCACGCGTTTGGCCAGGATCGCCTCGCGCCCGGCCTTGCTCTCGACGATCACGCCGCGGATGCAATCGCCTTCCATGATCGGCGCCACGAACATGCGGTGCAGCATCGGGATCACGCCCGCCTCCTGCACCAGCACATCGGCGACATATTTGAACGCCTCGGCATCGAGCGAATGGCTGATCGATTGCGGCTCGGGCATCGCCGCGCCCATCGCCTTGGCCCGATCCTCGAATTCGCGGCCGATGCCTTCGCTGTCGATCGTGGTCGGGTGGCGATACCAGGCAAAGCCCTCGACCCCGACTGCGGTGATGTTGCCGCCGAAGCAGCCATAGCGCTCGAGCAGCGTCGTTTGCGCCCCCGCGCGCGCCGATGCCAGCGCCGCCGCGAGGCCACCGGGGCCGGAGCCCACCACCAGCACCTCGGTTTCGTGGATCACGTCGATAGCGCGCGCCGGTTCCAGAACGGTCCGGCTCATCGCTGGCGGGTCTCCCAATCTGGCGCCACGTAATAGGGGGCATTGGACGGCGCGAGCATCGGCTTGCCGAGGATATGATCAGCGCCCTTTTCGCCGATCATGATCGTGGGCGCGTTGAGGTTGCCGGTGGTGACCGAGGGCATCACCGAACTGTCGACCACGCGCAGCCCCCCGACGCCGATGACCCTGAGTTCGCAGTCGACCACCGCCTGCGGATCGTCCAGCGCGCCCATCTTGCACGTGCCCGAGGGGTGGTATGCACTTTCGACCTTCCGGGCGATGAAGGCATCGATCGCCTCGTCGCTGGTCACGTCCGCTCCTGGCTGTATTTCGCGACCGCGGAACGGCGCGAAGGCGGGTTGCTGGAAGATCTCGCGCGTCAGCCGGACGCAGGCGCGCATTTCCACCCAATCGTCCGGGTGGCTCATGTAGTTGAAGGCGATCACCGGCTTGTCGCGCGGATCGGGCGAGCGCAGCGTCACGCTGCCCCGGCTTTTCGAGCGCATCGGCCCGACATGCGCCTGGAAGCCATGTTCCTTCGCCATGCTGTTGCCGTCGTAGCTGACCGCGAGCGGGAAGAAATGATACTGGATGTTGGGATAGCGGATGCCCGCGCGGCTTCGGATAAAACCGCAGCTTTCGAAATGGTTGGTCGCGCCAAGCCCATCGCGCCGGAGCAGCCACCGCGCACCGATCATGCCCTTGGCGAGCAGGTTCATCGCCGGATAGAGCGAGACAGGCTGGGTACAGGCCATCTGGAAATAAAATTCGAGATGATCCTGCAGGTTGGCACCAACCCCCGGCCGATCGCTCACGACCGCAATGCCATGCGCCTTAAGCTCGGCCGCCGGACCGATGCCCGACAGTTTGAGCAGCTGGGGCGTGTTGATCGGTCCCCCGGAGAGGATCACTTCACGGTTCGCGCGGACGCGGTGGAGCGTTCCGCCGCGCTCATACTCGACCCCCACCGCGACCCCGCCTTCGATCACTATCCGAGTTGCAAGGGCGTGGGTCAGGACTGTCACGTTCGACCGCTTCATCGCCGGGCGCAGATAGGCCTTGGCCGCGCTGCACCGCGCGCCATCGCGGACGGTCATGTCCATCCGCCCGAAGCCTTCCTGCTGCGCGCCGTTGACGTCGCCGGTGACCGGATAGCCGGCTTGCTCGGCCGCATCGATCCACGTCTGGTAGAGCGGGTTGGTCAGCGGGCCGTAGGTCGTGTCAAGCGGCCCGTCGTCGCCGCGATATTCATTGCCGCCTTCGGCGCGCCGCTCTGCCCGCTTGAAATAAGGCAGCACGCTGGCATAGCTCCAGCCCCGCGCGCCCTCGTCCTGCCAGCGTTCGAAATCGAGCGGGTTGCCGCGGATATAGACCAGGCCGTTGATCGACGAGGAGCCGCCAAGCCCCTTGCCG
>NZ_JANXWG010000048.1 GCF_025351285.1 Novosphingobium sp. | reverse complement strand
GCGCCAGCGTGTCTCGACTTCGCTCGACATGAACGGGTCAGTTGCAAGGTTAGTTGCTCAACGCGAACATTTTCCTACATCACCGCAATGGGTTAAGAGCCGTGGTATGGCGATTTGCTCAACCACTGGCCCAACCCGTTTCGAGCGTGACGATGTCACTTTCGAAAAGTCACGCCCTGAGCGCGCAAATATCCGCAAGGCGTTGAAAATGAATGCCGATCTGGGCCCGGCGACGCGTACAAAAACCCCGTTCTGCGTCAATCACCCCAGCGCCCAGAACACCGCACCCATCGCCAGGTACGCCACGATCC
This sequence comes from Novosphingobium sp., assembly GCF_025351285.1. Taxonomy (GTDB): domain Bacteria; phylum Pseudomonadota; class Alphaproteobacteria; order Sphingomonadales; family Sphingomonadaceae; genus Novosphingobium. The sequence goes on along the minus strand of NZ_JANXWG010000048.1, from coordinate 94,655 downwards.
AGTACCCGCAATCGCGCACCCGTTCGGCGCGGCTGACGCCGTAACGCGCCAGGCCGATGTACAGCGCGGGCGCCACGAAGGCCAAGGCCAGCCCGCCCGACATCATGAAGTACAGCCACGGCTTGGCATGGAGCGTCTCGGGCCCGACGCGCGCGAAGTTGTGGCCGATCATCGTGGCCGAAAGCAGCATCGCGCCGATCACCAGCCCCCAGGCGCGCGGCTGGCGCTGGTCCTTCGCCTCGATCAGCGGACGCCCGCCGCCAAACAACGGCCCGTACCACACCACACCCACCGCAACCGCCAGGTTGGCCGCCAAAATCACCGCGATCCAGTTCACCGGTCCCATGCGTCAGTTCCATTCCAGCGTTGCGGCGTGCCCCACCGGGGCCGCCATCCAGGATTTCGCGAAGTCGAAAATCTCGGCCATCACCGCGCCGCACTGGTCGAGCGAAATCGGTGGCAGCGGCACATGGCTCAATTCGCAAGCCACGCGGGCGACGTCCATGAACGCAGCATCGGGTGCGGCATGCGCCCACAATTGCGCCTCGAAGCATTCGACCAGCCGTTCGGCCTGGAGCAGTTGGACGATGTCCGCACCCGGCACTTGCGCACGCTTGGCGCTGGCATGGCCTTGCGCCTTGGCCAGCTCGGCAAGCTCTTCCGGGTGGCGTCCTTGCCCGATCAGGCCCCAGAAAGCGTGCGGCAAAGCCAGCCCGCGCTCGGTGAAAAAATGCACCGCATCGTGCGGCACCGGGCCCTTGTGCGGAAAGCAGGTCTGCGCGGTGCTGCCATCGGCTCGGGCGATCGCAATTCGATCGTCGCGCTGGCCCTTTGTGATCGTGATGGTGAGGCCCGGCATGACGCCGCTTTAACCGCACGTGACGCGCGCGGCAAATCGGCGTAAGCGCCCGGGCGATGACAGCCGAAACACTCTTCAAGATTCCAGCCAGGATCCCCGAACAGCGCAAGGTGGGGATGGTCAGCCTGGGTTGCCCCAAGGCGCTGGTCGACAGCGAACGCATCCTGACGCGGCTGCGCGCCGATGGCTATGCGATGAGCGCGGACTATGCCGGCGCCGATGTGGTGCTGGTCAATACCTGCGGGTTCCTCGATTCGGCCAAAGAGGAAAGCCTGGCCGCGATCGGCGAGGCGATCGCCGAAAATGGCCGCGTGATCGTGACCGGGTGCATGGGCAACGAAGCCGAGGTGATCCGCGCGCGCTTCCCCGCCGTTCTCGCGGTGACCGGGGCGCACCAGTACGAGGCGTTGGTGGAAGCGGTGCACGAAGCGGCGCCGCCCACCCAAGGTCCGTACATCGACCTGATCCCGCAGATGGATGTGAAACTCACGCCCCGGCACTACAGTTATCTCAAGATTTCAGAAGGCTGCAATCATGCCTGCGCCTTCTGCATAATCCCGACGCTGCGCGGAAAACTGGCCAGCCGGCGGATCGATGCGGTGCTGCGCGAGGCCGAAAAGCTGGTCGCGGCGGGCACGCGCGAACTGCTGGTGATCAGCCAGGACACTTCGGCCTATGGCGTCGACGTGCGGCACGAGGAACGCCAGTGGAAGGGCCATGCGGTCCGCACGCACATGACCGACCTGGCGCGCGAATTGGGTGGATTGCGCACGCCTGCCAATGAATTTGGGGGGGGCCAAGTGCCGTGGGTGCGGATGCATTACGTGTATCCCTACCCGCACGTCGATGCGGTGATCCCGCTGATGGCCGAAGGGCTGCTGACGCCCTATCTCGACATCCCGTTCCAGCACGCCTCGCCCAAGGTTCTCAAGGCGATGAAGCGCCCGGCGAACGAGGCCAAGGTGCTCGAACGGCTGAAATCATGGCGCGAAATCTGCCCCGATATCGCGATCCGGTCGAGCTTCGTGGTCGGCTTTCCGGGCGAGACCGAGGACGATTTCAAGTACCTGCTCGACTGGCTGGAGGAAGCGCAGCTCGATCGCGTCGGCGCGTTCCGGTTCGAACCGGTCGAGGGCGCACAGGCCAATGCCTTGCCTGATCCGGTACCAGAGGCGGTCAAGGAAGAACGCTACGCCCGGTTGATGGAAGTGACCGAGCGGATCAGCGCGGCACGGCTGGCGGCCAAAATCGGGCGCACGCTGCCAGTGATCATCGACGAAGTGGGCGAACCCGACGAGGATGGCGACCTGGGCGCAACCGGAAGGTCACAAGCCGATGCGCCCGAGATCGACGGGCAAGTGCTGCTGCGCGATGTGCCGGCTACCCTGAAGCAGGGCGACGTGGTGCAGGTGCTGATCGAGGAATCGGACGCGCATGATTTGTTCGGGGTGATCGCTTAAGCGGCCAAAACCTCGGCAAGCAACGCGTCGACTGCACGGAAATGCTCGTCCCAATCGGGCGCGCAGTAGCCGGGCAGGCGCGCAAGCTGACGCTGGCGTTCGGGCGGATCGCCGACGAATTCGCCGATGGTGCGCTCCCAGCCCACCCCGTCCCACGACGGCAGATAGGTCGGGATATCGCCCGCAATCTCGCGGAAAACGGGCAAGTCGGAGGCGATCACCGGGGTGCCGATCTCGAGCGCTTCGATCAGCGGCAGCCCGAAGCCTTCGGCGAACGAGGGCATCAGCAACGCCCGCGCGCCCGCCAGCAGCCGCGCGAGTTCGTCGTCCTCGCAACTGCCAAGCTCGGCCACGTGGCCACGCAACGCGTTGCACCGATCGAGCATCGCAAGCGCATGATCGGCTTCCCAGCCGCGCTGGCCGATGATCACCAGGCGCGGTGCGGCCGAACCCATCTGCTCGACCATCCGGCGCCACAGCCGCAGCAGCAGGATGTGATTCTTGCGGCCTTCGATCGTGCCGATGGTCACGAAATAGGCCCGCTCCTGAGCGCCTGTTCGTGGCGCCGGGCGATGCGCCTGTCCGGCCAGCCACGCAGCGATGCCCAGCGGCATGGCAATGCGCTGGGCAGCCGCGAACCGCTCAAGATCGGCCAGAGTCGACCGCGAATTGGCGATCACACCCGAGGCGCTGCCAAGCGCGTTGATCATGCGCCGGGTGTGCTTTTCGGCTTCGCCCTCGCGGCAGAATTCGGGGTTGGTGATGGGGATCAGGTCGTGCACCAGATAGATCGCGCGAACCTGGTTGCGGGCGATCCACAACGGCAACCCCGCCGCTTCCAGCCCGGTATGCCCGATGTTGAGATAAGCCATGCCAGGACGTGGCGGCCGGACGCCGGAGCGCAACAGCGCACCCGGCGCCATCGCCAGCAAACGCCGGCGAAATCCGGGGCCGCCTTTCGCCAGCAACGCAAACAGCGCTTGCGAATCCGCGCGGGCCAGTACCCGACGCCAGCCGTTTTTCTGCACCACGGCCCGTGCCTGATCGGCATAACGATCGAGATAGGCCAGGCACACCCGGTCGATCCCGGTAGGCAGCCGGCCGGTCCAGACGCGCCAGATGAGCCGGCTCACGTCGATCAGCAAGTCGGCCGGGATCAGCAAGTCGGCCGGGATCGGCAAATCACCACCCTTTGCACCGCCTGGCAGCGCTTCGGGGCTTGCGATAGCGCGCTCGTACATGGGGCCCAGTTTGCCTTGATTGTGGTCTTGCGTGAATTGTGCAGGCTGCGCCCTGCCAAATCGGACATGAACGTTAGTTGACGACATCGATCGTTGCTGCAAGATCAAACTTATGTTTCGGACAACCGGCTTTGCGCGCAAAACAATGATTTGCCTGCCGGGGATTCTTCAAGTTGTCAGGGAACACATGCATGGTCCAAACGTTGCGAAACCGCATCTGATCCAGGAAGCGCGGGGTCGGTGGATCGGCATGAGGGGTTTGGGGAATTGACGGGTCCTGGTTCCTTAGGACAGCGTACTCTGCTTTGGGCTTTTGCGGTTTCGTTGGCAGCCAACGCCGTCGCGGCTGTCTTGAACTTCGGGTGGGCTTCGATTCCGACTTTGCTCGGAGGCTGGTATCTGGCCGATCTGGCGTCCGGCCTGGTCCATATGGCGCTGGATTATCGGCCCTGCCCCCCGGGCAAGCGGCTCGCCGATCTCTATTTCTACGAAGGCTCGCGCGAATCGCCCGAATACCTGGCCATGCTCCGCGATCGCATGAGCCGGGTCAGCGCGTTCGATCGCCTGGTCTACGATTTCAAAAACCACCACCCGCGCCCCCACGCGCTCGGCCGGCGTGATCTTTGGCGCCAGATCGGATCAACCGTGGTGATCGGTGCATTGCCGATGTCCCTGATGCTCAACCTTGCGATGATGGTCGCGCCGGTTCCCGGCTGGCTCTGCGCAGGCTTGTTCGCCGCGATTGCCGGTGGCGGCTTTGCCCAGTATTTCCACGGTACGCTGCACCGTGACCAAAACCCTTGGTTCATCAACGCGATGCGCCGCGCCAACCTGTTGATGACCCCCGCTGCACACCAATTGCATCACGATTCGTTGCAGCGCGATTTTGCAACCAATTCGGGCTGGTCGAACCCAGTGATCAACCGCTTGTTCAACGCGCTGCGCACGCGCGGTTACCTGGATGACGAAGGGCTCGTACCCAACGCCTGACTTGCCGCGGCTTGCAATACTGCCGGGCCGAACGCCGCTTCGTCTGCCGCGCGCTGTCCGCTGTCGTTGACTGCCAGCAACCGGTCGATGCTGCTGTCGATCAGGATCTGAATCGCGGATTCGCTCGCCAGCCCGCCCCTGACCAGGCATTGTGCGTGGAGCAAGCGCTTGAAGGCCTGGTACAAATCCCGATCCGGTTTGCCCGGGTTCTGCCAGAACTGGTCGAGCAATCCCTGATACGTCGCGCCGGGCACGTCGTAGACCGCATCGCCCAGCACGATCACGGGGGTTCCGACTTCGAGCGCCAGCGTGCCCGAGGTGGAATTCACGCAGACCATGCCCTGCGCTGCGCGCGCCATGTCGGGCAATTCGCCGCCATCGATATGCAGGACGCGGCCCGCCAGCCCCATCTTACGCGCACGGCGGTGGATGAACGTGCGCCAGTTCATCAGCGTGCTGTCGAGCGGGTGTTCCTTGACCAGCAGCACGCAATCTTCGGGCGCGTGGCGCGCAAAGCTCTCGAGCACATAGTCGGTGGCCATCGGCATCGTCCCGAACGGCGAATGCGCGCGGATCTGGTAATCGCCTGAAAGTTGCAGCGGGAACAGGAAGTAGCGCTTGCCCGCCACGCTGCGCAAAACCTCCTCGGCTTGCCGCGCGCGGTGCTGCGCCCGGGCAAAGCGCGTTGCCCAGCCCAGCGCCCACAACAGGATCGAGCCCGGCCGATGCGTCTGGTAGAACGGAAACCGCAGGCGCCCAAGGAACACGTTGTGGAAATGCCAGTAACTGTCGCGCGCACGGCGGCTGAACTGCGCGGTGATCGGCGGCAATTGCGGAACCGGCGGCAGCCACCGCGCCGCAGCCAGGATCACTTCGGGATCGCGTTCGAGCGACGAGTGCCCGTTCACGCCATCGCGTTCCAGCGTCATCCAGTCGGGCCGGATATAGCCTTCCTCGAACACGTGGACGTGCACGCCGCGCAATTGCGCCAGCCGCAGCGCGACGCGGTGAACCGGCCGGCAATCGCCGAACAGCACGACGTCGGTCACGCGGCGGTCCTGCAGGAAACGATCGAAAACCAGCGGCCAGTTCTTCATGCGACCGCGATATTCCACAGCGCCGTCGCGCCAATCGTAACGATCTCCGCCCGATAGGTTGATGCGGAACACTTCGGCGCCACGCTGGGCCAATTCGGCGCCAAGCAAGCGGAAAAATGGGCCGGGCGGCCCCTGCAGAAACAGGAAACGCCGGCTGGCAGCCGGATGGAAGCTCATCACCTGACCCATAGCCTGCCCCCCTGAAAGATGCACCCCATCAGCATCAACGCCGGCGCCAATCTTGACGAGGGTGGCCTGAACGATCGAACAACAACCGCAATCGCCCCTGCCATTCGCGTATAACGATCAATGGCGACAAAACCTTCGCGAGATTGCTCGATATTCGCTCGATCACCAGTTCGGGCCCGCATGGAAGGCGGGTCACCGGATCGATATAACGCGGATAGAGGATCAAGGTTCCGGCCACCAATCCATCGAGCGTCAGACCGTGCCGCCGACGAGGCGGCACGAGCGCGAGATCGCAGGTCAAACCCCAACCCGCGTAGAACGGCATGCCGTGCGTGGTCACGTCCTTGCCGCGCAACAAGGCTTCGAAGCCCGCCAATGAAGTGATCACGTGCAGCGCGTCGACGCTGTCGATCAAGGCCGTTATCGGGGTATCGCGCTCGATTGCATCGGCATGGCGCAAGGCCTCTGCGTCCGAAATGCGCCCCTTGCGGTGGCCGGCCTCGACATCGGGGTGCGGCTTGTAAACAATCCACGCGTCGGGCTCGAGCTTGCGCGCGGCTTCGAGCAGCGCCAGGTTGCTCATGCCGGCGCCCCCGGTCAGGATCGAACGATCATCCTCCACCTGCCCGGTCACCAGCACGCGCCGGCGGGCATCGCGCGGGGGCAAGTCCATCGGCGCAGCGCGGCCGTACTTGCTGATCCCCTCGGCCACGGTCCTGGCCCGCAATGCCGCCGCGCGAGCCAGCAATTCGGGCGACATCTCCGCTTCGGCCAGGATCGTTTCGAGATCGCTGGCGGCAGACGGGTCGAAATAGATGCCGCGCCGATCGACAATCACCGATAGCGGCGGCACGCAATTGGCGCCGAGCCCGACCGAGCGGATCATGCCATCCTCGATCTCGCCGGGCACGATGCCGCACGCGTCGATCGCATCGAGCAGCGCGGGCGGCGTGCGCGATTTCCACGCGATCGCGGCATCTCCGGCCGCAAGCATCGCCGCCTGGCTGGCGCGAGCGTACCGCACCGGGCCGGTGCCGTCCCACAGCAACGGATCGACCGTCACGCGCTTCCACCGCGCCACGCCGAACACCGCGCGGATCGGCCTGTTGGCGTCGATCAGCTTGCGCCAATCAGCCAGCAGCGCGATGGCATCAGCAGGCGCAAGTTGGCCCCCATTGAAAGGATCAACCATTGCCGACGCGGCCACGGCGGTGCCGAGCGCCGCGCGCAGTCCGTCCGTGCCATCGGCCAGACCGGCAAACCGGCCTGGTCCGAACAGCCGCAGATTGCGATCGAGCAGCCCGGCGATCAGCGCGAGTTCATGCCCTGCGCCGGCCCAGACCTCACCAGCATGGGCGGCAAGATGCCATGGATCGCAGTCTGCGGGCACCATGGGGATCAACCCGCGGCCGACCCTGAACGCGCCCACGATGATCGCTTGATCGCTCCGCCCCGCTGCCCGGGCGGTGGCCAGCAATTCAAGCGCCTGCTCGCGGCTTTCCGGCACCAGCAACAATTGGCAAGCGGGGTCCAGCTTGGGCTGTGCTCCCCAGAAGCAGCCTCCGACGCTGGCCTGTCGCAACTGGTCTGCCAAGCGGTCGAGATCGTCCGGCGCAATTTGCCACGATGCCGCCCCGCGTCTGGGGCGGCTGCGCGGAAACGGCGGCAGGCGGAGGAAAGGCGGCGCGGTCACGGCCCCGGCGCCGATGCGCACGAGAACCGCATCAATCCGCGCTGGCTGGCGGCTGGCCGAGCATGGGCTTCACGGCCCGATCGACCGCGGAGACCTGTTCGAGAAAGCCGCGCAACGCCGCCAGCGGCAGCGCCGATGGGCCATCGCACAAGGCCTTGGCCGGATCGGGATGCGCTTCGAGAAACAGCCCGGCGATGCCCACAGCAACTCCAGCCCGCGCCAGCGCCGCGGCCTGTTCACCGCGTCCATCCGCGCTGTCGGGCCGGCCGCCGGGCCGTTGCAGCGCGTGAGTCACGTCGAACACCACCGGCGCAAATTCGCGCATCAGGTCCATGCCCAGCATGTCGACCACCAGGTTGTTGTAGCCGAAGCTGGTTCCGCGTTCGCACAACAGCACGCGGGTGTTGCCCGCTTCGGCGCATTTGGCCAGGATGTGGCGCATCTCGAGCGGGCTCAAAAACTGTGGTTTCTTGACGTTGATGACCTTGCCGGTGCGCGCGATCGCCACCACCAGATCGGTTTGCCGAGCCAGGAACGCGGGCAATTGCAGCACATCGGCAACTTCGGCCACCGGCGCGGCTTGATCCGGTTCGTGGACATCGGTGAGGATCGGTACGCCGTGCAGTGCCTTGATTTCGGCCAGCAATTCCAGCCCGCGTGCCAGCCCCGGCCCGCGAAACGAATGAATCGAGGAACGGTTGGCCTTGTCGAAGCTCGCCTTGAAAACGAACGGAATTCCCAGATCACGCGCCGTTTCGACGAACTGCGCCGCAACGTCCAGCAGGATCGCGCGATCTTCGATCACGTTCATCCCGCCGATCAGGACAAGCGGCGATGTGTTGGCGAAGGCGATCGTGTCCGAAAGGCGCACGACAGGGCCGGAAAGCACGGTCATCGCGGCGCTCTAGTCGATTCCGCGCTGGAGCAACACCCGTTCGATTGCGGTAATGTCCTCGGGATTGTTGAGTTCGATACAATCCCAGCCCACCGGATCGAACGTCACCACGCGCACCGGCTGCCCGGCTTCGAGAAAGCGCAGTTGCTCAAGCCCTTCGAGGTCTTCGAGCGGCGACGGCAGGGTTTGCGCATATGCCGCCAGTGCCTCGGGCCGATAGGCGTAAAGCCCGAGGTGCAACCGCACCGCATCGGCATCGAAACCGGGTTGCAGCGGCGAAACATAAGGAATCACGCGCTTGGAAAAATACAGCGCGCGGCCATCGGTGGTAGTCACCACCGTGGTGCCGCCGACCCGACCTGCGGCCTGATCACCGACCAGATGCGCATACGTCGTCGGCGAACACCGCACCGCCACCGTGGTCATCGCCGCTGCCGGGTCTGCTGCCAGCGCTTCGACAAGCGCGCCGACCACATGGGTTGGCGTCAGCGGCGCATCGCCCTGGAGATTGACCACCGCATCGAAGCTCTCGCCCAGCTTGGCGCCCAATTTGCTGACCGCATCGGCGCAGCGTTCGGTGCCGTTGCGGCAATCTGGCGAGGTCATCACGACTTGCCCGCCGAACCCGCGCACGACATCGGCAATCCGCTGGTCGTCGGTGGCGACCCACACGCCCGCCGCACCGGCGATTTCGCGCGCGCATTCCCAGCTTCGTTGGACCAGCGGTTTTTCGGCGCCGTTGACGCCACACAACATGGCCAGCGGCTTGCCCGGGTATCGGGTCGAGGCGAACCGCGCCGGGATGATGATCGCAAACCGCATAGGGGTCAGTGACCCGAGACCAGGGTCAATTCAAACCAAAACGGAGCAGATCGTGGATATGGACGATCCCGATCGGCTTGGCGACGTCGGCACTGGCCTTGTTTTCGAACACGAATGCCGCAGTGATCTTTGCGTCGTTGAGGAACAACAGCGCATCGCCGGCCTGCATTTCGGCAGGCAGCGACTTGGGATTGTGGGTCATCACATCGGCGGCGCTGGCGACCGAAATCTCGCCGAAATGGCGCCGAAGATCGCCATCGGTGATGATCCCGATCAGCCGACCATCGTTGTCGAGCACACCCGCCAGCCCGAACCGCCCCGATGTCATGATCGAGATCACTTCGGGCATCCCGGCAAATTCGCGCACCAGCGGCAGGTCTTCGCGCCCGTGCATCACGTCACGCACCGGAGTCAGCCGCAAGCCGATCGCGCCGGCCGGATGGAGGCTGTGCAACCGACCTTCCGACACCCCGCGCATGTCCATCACCGCCATTGCCAGCGCATCGCCGAGCGCGAGTTGCATCGTCGAAGACGTGGTCGGCGCGATGTTGGCGGGGCAGGCTTCGCGCACGGTGGGCAGGCATATCCCGACGGTGGCGCGTTCGATCACGAACGAGCGGCGCCGCGATGCCACACCGATAACCACTACCGCCAAACGCCGCGCATAGTCGATCACCGCGCGCAATTCAGACGTGTTGCCCGAATTCGACATCACCAGCAGCACATCTCCGCGCACCAGCATGCCCAGATCGCCGTGTGCCGCTTCGGCCGGATGGAGGTAGATCGCCGGAGTTCCCGTGGCCGCAAACGTGGCCGCCAGCTTGCGCGCGACGTGCCCGGACTTGCCGATCCCGGTTATCACCAGCCGCTGCGTGGCGTTCGCGATCAGCCCGCAAGCCAGGACGAATGACTGGTCGATGGTCGATTCGAGCTTGCGTAGCGCTTCGGCCTCGAGCCGGATCACTTCGCGCCCCCGGCGCAGGATATCGTCATCAGCAAGCGGTGAACCGGAGAGTATCAGATGTTCCAAACGGTACGATCCTTGGGCCGGTTATCCGCTGATCCAGCGTCTATCGATAGCTTGCGAATGTCGCAAACGCTTAATTATCGTCAAAGAACAACGGTTTCGGATGCAGCGTGCGTTTCGATACCGATCAACCTCGCAAACCTGCTGCGCTTCGTCCTGCAAACGAAACGCTCCGTCGCGGCCCGGTCGTCAGGTCGACAGTCTGCGCAAATACATCGCATAATCGCTCTTGCCGTGGCGATCGATCGAGCGTTGCAGGCCGGCATCATCGATGAAGCCTTGCCGGTAAGCGATTTCTTCGGGGCAGGCGATCTTGAATCCCTGACGCTTTTCGAGCGTGCGGACGAATTCGGCGGCCTCGAGCAGGCTGTCGGGGGTGCCGGTGTCGAGCCAGGCATAGCCGCGGCCCATGATCTCGACCGAAAGCGCACCGCGTTCGAGGTAAGCGCGGTTGACGTCGGTGATTTCAAGTTCTCCGCGCGGGCTTGGCGCGATCGAGGCGGCAATGTCGACGACCTGCTCGTCGTAGAAATACAGCCCCGTCACCGCCCAGTTGGAGCGTGGCGAAGCCGGCTTTTCCTCGATCGACATCGCGCGCATCTGCTTGTCGAATTCGACCACGCCGTACCGTTCGGGATCGGTCACGTGGTAGGCAAACACGGTGGCGCCCGACGGGCGCGCCATCGCATTGGCGAACAAGTCGTTGATGCCGTGGCCGAAATAGATGTTGTCGCCCAGGATCAGCGCCGATGGCCCGCCGCGCACGAAATCGGCGCCGATGGTATAGGCTTGCGCCAGGCCTTTCGGCTCGGGTTGTACCGCATAAGTAAGCGCGATGCCCCATTGCGAGCCGTCGCCCAGCAGGTTGCGGAAGATCGGTGCGTCGTGCGGGGTGGTGATGATCAGGATTTCGCGGATGCCTGCCAGCATCAGCGTGGTCAGCGGGTAATAGATCATCGGCTTGTCGTAGACCGGCATCAACTGCTTCGATGCCGCCATCGTCATCGGGAACAGCCGCGATCCGCTGCCTCCGGCAAGAATGATACCCTTCATGACGTTATCGTTCCTTCGCGCACGAGCCGTGCGGTGACCTGTTCGACGCTGTGGCGCCAATGGGGGAGCCGCACGCCGTGAACTGCGGCCAGCTTGCTGCAATCGAGCCGCGAATTGGCCGGGCGCTTGGCCGGCGTCGGGTAATCGGCGGTGGCGATACGATTGACCCGCGCGCTCGGGCCGCCGTTCGTGGCAGACGTGGCGAAAATCGCCTCGGCAAGGTCGGCCCAGCTTCCCTCGCCGCTGCCGGCCGCGTGGAACAGGCCGCGCAATGACGGGTCGGCGCTTGCCTTCAGGTTCGCGGCGACTGCGATGACCGCATCGGCCAGGTCGAGTGCGCTGGTCGGACAACCGCGCTGGTCATCGACCACGCCCAGCTCGTCGCGGCTCTCGGCCAGGCGCAGCATGGTCTTCACGAAGTTGGCGCCAAACGGGCTGTAGACCCAGGCCGTGCGCAGGGTCGCGAAATCGGCGCCGCTGGCGCGGACTGCGTCCTCGCCGGCCAGTTTGGATTCGCCATAGACCCCGGTCGGGCCGGTCGGGTCGGTTTCCACATAAGGCTCGGCCTTGTCGCCGCTGAACACATAATCGGTCGAGACATGGACCAGCGGCACGTCGAGCCGGGCGGCTGCACGCGCCACCGCGCCCGCGCCAGCAGCATTGATGGCAAACGCCAGCGCGCGCTCGCTCTCGGCCTTGTCCACCGCAGTGTGCGCCGCGGCATTGACGATGGCGTCGGGTTTCGCGGCAGCAAGCACGGCGTACACCGCGTCGTCATCGGCCGCGGACAAGTCGAGTTCGGGCGGGCCGACAGCGATCACCTCATGCCCGCAAAGCGGCGCGCGTTCTGCCATCGACAGCACCAATTGTCCTGGTCCGCCGGTCACGACGATTCTCACGTCCCGGCATCTTCTTTGACCAGGCCCAGCCGCTCACCGTCGTAACGGTCGCGCAAAGGCTGCCACCACCAGGCGTTGTCGAGATACCACTGGACGGTCTTCTCGATGCCGGTCTCGAAGGTTTCCTGCGCGCGCCAGCCGAGTTCGCTTTCGAGCTTGCCGGCGTCGATCGCATAGCGCGCGTCGTGGCCCGGACGGTCGGTGACGAAAAGGATCAGCCGGTCATGCGGCGCGCTGGCCGGGACCGCCGCGTCGAGTGCTTCGCAGATCCGTTGCACCACATCGATGTTGCGCCGTTCATTGCGCCCGCCGACATTGTAGGTTTCCCCCGGCCGGCCGCGTTCGGCGATCAGGTCGAGCGCGCGCGCGTGATCCTCGACATAGAGCCAGTCGCGCACGTTCTCGCCCTTGCCGTAAACCGGCAATTCGCGACCAGCAAGCGCGTTGAGGATCGTCAGCGGGATCAGCTTTTCGGGGAAGTGATACGGTCCGTAATTGTTCGAGCAGTTCGAGACCACTACCGGCAAGCCATAAGTGCGATGCCAGGCCTTGGCGAGGTGATCCGACGCCGCTTTCGAGGCCGAATAGGGCGAACTTGGATCGTATGGCGTGGTCTCTTCGAACAGCCCTTCATCGCCGAGCGACCCATAGACCTCGTCGGTCGACACATGGAGGAAGCGGAACGCGGCTTTCGCATCGGGTGCCAGCGCCTGCCAGTATCCGCGCGCCGCTTCGAGCAGGGTGAACGTGCCGACGATGTTGGTCTGGACGAAATCGGCAGCGCCGGTGATCGAGCGATCGACGTGGCTTTCTGCTGCTAGGTGCATGATCCGATCGGGCCGGAATTGCACGATCGCAGCGTCCATCGCCCCGCGATCGCAGATGTTGGCGTGAAGCAGGCGATGCCGCGGATTGTCCTCCACGTCGCGCAACGAGGCGCGGTTTCCTGCATAAGTCAGGGCATCCACGGTCAGCACGTCGTGACTCGCCGCCACGAGATGGCGCACCAGTGCCGAACCGATAAAGCCGGCACCGCCGGTCACGATGATGCGCATCGAACTCAGCCCTCGTAGGCAAAACAAGCGGGCAGGTCGGCCAGCCTGGGCTGGATACGATCCTTGGCCGAAAGCGTTTCGGGATCGGCGCAATCGGGCCACTCTACGCCGATCGCGGGATCATTCCAGGCCAAGCCCTTGTCGTGCTCGGCGCTGTAGTAGGCGGTGACCTTGTAGGAGAGCAGGGTATTTGGCCGCAGCGTGCAGAACCCGTGCGCGAAGCCGCGCGGCACCCACAATTGCCTTGCGTTTTCAGCCGACAACTCGACCGCAATCGATTGGCCGAAGGTGGGCGAACCCACCCGGATGTCGACAGCGACATCGAGCAGCGCGCCCTGGACGCATCGCACCAACTTGCCTTGCGCAAACGGATCGGTTTGAAAATGCAGTCCACGGATCGTACCGACTTGCGCGCTGAGCGACTCGTTTTCCTGGACGAATTCGTATCTGCCAACTTCGTCAGTGAAACGGTCGGCCCGGAATGTCTCGGCAAAATAGCCGCGCGCATCGCCGTGGCGGCGCGGTTTGATCAGCGTGATGCCGGAGAGAATCGCGGGAGAAAAGTGCATGATACCTTCGGAAACCGGCCGGATCGCGGCTTGCCTGCTCCCCGGAACCGGGGCAAGCAGCAACTGATGTCGTGTCCTCTACGCTCGCAGTCCAAAAATTTCCAGCCTTTGCGGATCATGCCGGCCTCGATCGATCCACAACGCGGGCGCCTGAATGGCCGCGACCGTTGAAGAGCTTTGTGTGGCTTGCGCAAACGATGCGCAACGCCTGGAATCTCCGGCAACGCCGCAGCACGGCGCCGGCGGGGCATCAGCCGCGGCGATTGCTTCTCGATGTTTCGGTGCTTGCACGCGAAGACGCCGGGACCGGAATCCAGCGCGTGGTGCGCGCCATGCTCAGCGCGCTGGTCGAAAGCCCGCCCGATGGCTTTGTCGTGCTCCCGGTCGTGGCGACGCCGCGCTTGTCTTATCGCTTGCTGCCGCCCGGTCCGCCCGATGCCGTGCCGGCCGGATTGTGGCGCATGCTGCCGATCGCACAGGTTGGGCCGGGCGACATGTTCGCAGGTCTTGATTATAGCGCCCACATCATCCCTGCACGGCGTCGTGATTTGCGGCGATGGAGGCAGCGCGGTGCAAGGCTGGCGTTTGTGGTTTACGATCTTTTGCCCGCCCGCAATCCCGAATGGTTCAGCTCAAGGGCCGCCAGCAATCACGCGCGCTGGCTCCAGTTCGTTGCCAGGAACGCCGATGGACTGGTGTGCATTTCGCAGGACGTTGCAGCGGACCTGGCTGGCGTGCTTGCCGCTAGCGGAAGGGCGGACAGGCCAGACATTCACACGATCCGGCTGGGCGCCGACATCCCGGCTAGCCGGCCCAGCCGGGGCTTGCCCGTAAATGCTGAAACTCTGATCGAACGCATGGGAGATCATCCTGCTGTCCTGATGGTGGGCACGGTCGAGCCACGCAAGGGATACGACCAGGCGCTGGCAGCGTTCGAAGAGTTGTGGGCGCAAGGCAATTGTACCGAACACCTGCCTGCCGCGTCGCTGCCGATGCTCATCATCGTCGGCCGGCCGGGATGGAAGACTGACGCACTGCAGGACCAGTTGCGCAACCACCCGCAATCGGGTCTGCTGCTGCATTGGTTCGATGATGCAAGTGACGAATTTCTCGAATGCCTGTATCGCAAAGCAGCCGGCTTGCTGTTCGCATCGCGCGGCGAGGGCTTTGGCTTGCCGCTGATCGAAGCAGCGCGCCATGCCCTGCCGATCCTGGCACGCGACCTGCCCGTATTCCGAGAAGTTGCACCACCGTGGACGCAATTCTTTGCGAGCGATGACCCCGGCATACTGGCTGCCGCGGTTTCCGATTGGCTTGGGCAATTGCCGCGGGGTGCGGGTTCAGCCTTGGCGATTGGCTTGTCATCGTGGGCTGACAGTGCTGCGGATTTGCGCACAGCGCTTGCGCGCATCGCGATGTGATCGGCCTGCTGCCGGGTTGGAACCCAGCCGCAGCCTTTGCATTACCGATCGGGTTAACCTAGAGCGTTTGCAGCTTTGATCCATTCCAGGCCACCTTCGCAGTGGCCTTAGACGAGTTTGATTATGACCTCTCAATTGGTCGGGCGCTTCAAGCAACTGGGCGGCCTGTTTGTGCTGTGCGTGGTGATCCCCACACTGGGCGCGTTGCTGTATTTCGGGTTTTTCGCGTCCGACGTCTATATCTCGGAATCGCGTTTTGTCGTGCGATCCCCCGACAAGCCTGCTCCATCGTCATTCAGCTTCCTGCTCAAGTCGACCGGGTTCGGCAATGCCGGGGACGAGATCTTTGCGGCACAAAGTTTCGTGACTTCGCGCGATGCGCTGACGCAGCTCAATCGCGACCGAGCCGTCGAGAAGGCGTATACCCGGCCAACGGTATCGATTTTCGATCGCTTCAACCCGCTTGGCCTAAGCGGCAGTTTCGAAAGTCTCTACCGCTTCTACCGCAATCGGGTATCGATCGATTACGATACGTCATCATCGATCACGACGCTTTCGGTCCGCGCTTACACCTCCGATGACGCCTATCGCATGAATGTCGGGCTGCTCGGCCTGGCGGAAGGGCTGGTCAACCGGCTCAACACCCGCGCAAGGCAGGACCTGATCGAATTTTCCAGCGGCTATCTCGACGAAGCACGGCGCAAGGCGAATGCCGCAGCACTCGAACTTTCGCAGTTCCGCAACCAGGAAGGCGTTATCGACCCCGAAAAGCAGGCGACCGTCCAGATCCAGATGATCTCGAAGCTTCAGGACAGCTTGATAGCAACGCATACGCAACTGGCCGAACTGCAAGCCTATACCCCGCAAAACCCCCAGATCGCGGTGCTGAAAGTGCGTATCCGGGAACTTTCGGGCCAAATCGACGAAGAACTCGACAAGGTCGCCGGCAGTCGCCGCTCGCTCTCCAGCAAAGCGGCACGCTACCAGCGCTTGCAGCTTGAAAGCCAGTTTGCCGATCGGCAATTGGGCGCTGCAATGGCGTCGCGCGATGAAGCCATGACCGAGGCACGCCGCAAGCAGGCTTACGTCGAACGCATTGTCCAGCCCAACCGGCCCGACGAAGCGTTGGAGCCGCGACGGCTGCGTGGAATCCTGGCCACTTTCGCATTGGGACTGGTGGCATGGGGCATCCTGCGGATGCTGCTCGCCGGGGTTCGCGAGCACGCAGAATGACAAGTCCTGGGTTGAAAGTTGCCGAAAAGCCCAGCGCCCGGCGCGGATTGCTTGCCCAGGGCTGGCTGATCCAGCGGCGGGTGGTCGGGGCACTGCTGATGCGCGAGATCCTGACCCGGTTTGGCCGACACAACATCGGCTTTCTGTGGCTGTTCGTCGAACCGATGCTGTTCACGCTGGGCGTCACGACTTTGTGGTACGTGGTGGGGGCCAACCACGGATCGTCGCTGCCGATCGTGGCTTTCGCGCTGACCGGTTATTCAAGCGTGCTGCTGTGGCGCAACATGCCGGCCCGCTGTGTCGCCGCAATCGAACCGAACCGGGCCTTGCTCGTTCATCGCCGGGTGCGTCCGATGGACCTGTTTCTGGCGCGAATCCTGCTTGAAGCGATCGGGGCGACAATGTCGTTCACGCTGTTGTCGCTGGTGTATCTGTCGCTCGGCCTGATGGATCCGCCCGAGAATGTACTCGAAGTGATCGGCGCGTGGCTCGCCCTGGCTTGGCTGGGAGGATCGCTTGCGCTGTTCATCGGCACGCTGGCCTTCTTTTCGGAGATCGTCGAAAAGATTTGGCATCCCTTATCCTACATTATTTTCCCTGTCTCGGGATCCGGATTCCTCATTTCGGCATTGCCTCCGGCAGGACGCGACGCGGTGCTTTACGTGCCCATGGTGCATGGCGTCGAAATGTTGCGCGAGGGCTATTTCGGGTCAAAGGTCACGAGCATCTACAACATCGATTATTTATTGATCTGGGCGGCCGCGCTGACCGTGATCGGGCTGTTCCAACTACGCATCATCGAACGCCGGATCGTGCCGGGATGATCTCCATGGCCAAAGTATCGCGCGGCTATGCCACCACGCATGGCCGCGTGCAGATCCTCAAGGACATCGATTTCCGAATCGAATACGGCGAGCGGGTTGGCATCCTGGGCCGCAACGGCGCGGGCAAGTCCACGATGGTCCGCCTTATCAGCGGTGCCGAGAAACCCGATAGCGGGACGATCGACCGCTCGATGTCGGTGTCATGGCCGCTGGCCTTTTCGGGCGGATTCCAGGGTTCGCTGACCGGGCTGGACAACCTGCGCTTTGTCTGCCGCATCTACGGTGAAGACTGGCGCGATCATATGGCATTCGTCGAGGATTTTACCGAGCTGGGGCGCTATTTTCGCGAACCGGTCAATACTTACAGTTCGGGCATGCTGTCGCGACTTGCGTTTGCAATTTCGATGGTCATCAATTTCGATTGCTTCCTGATCGACGAAATCATGGCCGTGGGTGACCAGCGATTTCACGAACGCTGCCATATCGAGTTGTTCGAGAAGCGAGCCAGTCATGCCATGGTTATCGTTTCGCACGATGCCGGCTACGTTCGCGCCCATTGCAAACGCCTTTCCGTCATCAAAGACGGTAAACTGTACAATTTTGAAGATAACGATGAAGCCTACCATTTCTACTTCACACAGTAAATGTCATGGGGTTGGCCTAGTAGGTAGCTTAGGAGCTATTGACACCACCACGAATATGGTAGTCTGTTGAGCGGTTCATCCTGGTAATCAGAGCCAAGAGCGTTGGTCGAGCGGAACAGCATCGACCCGAAATGGGTTCCACAGTGGAACGCCACACTTCGGTAGTCCGTATTGAGATCGATCTTAACTAAAAAAATCAAGAATGTATAAAATCATCGCAATGTAATTTATACGTTAAAATGGAGTTGGTTTGGTGAACGAAGAGACATCCATTGTTCGATATGGCATGGTAGAACCAGGTTCGTATGCTGAGAAGATTGACGCTGCGTTGAATCGTGCTCTAGCACTTGACTCAAATTTGCCCGAGTGGGTACTTGATATACCCGGAATGTCGGGCCGACTTTACCGGAGATTTATAAATAATTTAGTCGGGAATATTCCCGATTGTCGATATTTAGAAATCGGGTCATGGGCAGGGTCAACCGCATGCGCCGCTATGGCAGGTAATGCAGCAACTTTTACTTGCGTTGATGACTGGAGTTTATTCGGTGGTCCAAAAGATTCATTTTTGAGCAACACTGATCGCGCGCGCACTGAATCGACGAATTTTCTATTCATAGAGAATGATTTTCGATCAATTGATTACGGCGTAATTGGAAAATATAACGTCTATCTTTTCGATGGGCCGCACGAATATCAAGATCAGTATGATGGTGTGAAAATTGCACAGGATTCTTTGGATGACTCGTTCATTTTAATTGTGGATGATTGGAATTGGGAGAGCGTCCGCAACGGGACATTTGATGCCATAACAGACAGCCAATGTGAGTTGATTTCACACGTAGAAATCCGAACCACACAAGATGGCAGTCACCCCGTAAAGGCGATCCAGAAAGATTCCGCGTGGCATAATGGGTATTTCATTGGCTCAATTCGTAAGAAATATCGTTCCGCCGAGATTGGAACTGCTCGTTCCACCGTGCCTCCAATCGAGCGTCGCCTGAGCGAGAGAATCACAAATCTTGAAGGCGAATTGAAGCAAGCCCGTGCTGACATTCGTGTTTTAAAAAATGAAAATGAATTTTGAAATCGACGACGCGCAACCCCCTTTGACCGGTCCGGGTGAACAATGGAACGCGGCGGCAGCGCAGGGCGAAGTGCTATGCGGTCTGGCCAGCTTCACCCGAAAGAACGGGCAGGTATTGCCGCTCGATATCCACTTTTCCCGCCCGCCGGTTCATGTCCACGTTGCCAACGAACTGGCCGAATTCGAATTCCGCGCCGATGCCTTGCGCTGCACCGTGATGTCGGGGCTGGGCGAAGTTTATTGCGGGCGGGTGTTGTCGATGTTGCCATTCGTGCTTCCGGCCTTTGCCGCAAGCGACGAAGGTGCCACGCTTGCGGCCTCGCTGGGAGATGAAGGTTACGCGGGCCGGGTGCTGTCGTTCAGTTCGATCGTGCCCGATTTCCTGGTTCCGGACCCCTATTTCATGAGTTCCGATGGATACCGCGCGCAAGGCGCAGCGTTCGGCCAGGCGCCGGGCTGGGATGAGCGGATCGATCGTGCCTATTGGCGAGGAACCGATACCGGCACGTTTCGATACCGCAATCCGGCCGATGCGCCGCGGATCGAGATCTGCCGCATATCGCTCGATCGCCCCGACATCGTCGACGCCAGAATCACTGCCATCGAACCGCACGCCGATGCGGCTGAGAAGCAGGCGCGCTACGAAATGCTGGGCTATCTTGGGCCATATGACGCGCAGGACGAAATCGTGCGCTATCGCTATCAGGTTGATATCGATGGCAACACCAACACCTGGAGCTCGTTTTTTCTCAAGCTGCTGACCGGATCGCCTGTGCTCAAGGTCGATTCCGAATGTGGCTTTCACCAGTGGTACTATGCCCAGCTCATCCCCTATCTGCATTACGTTCCGGTCAAGCCGGACTTGTCGAACTTCACGACCCAGATGGCGTGGTTGCGCGCCAATACGGACCAGGCCAAACGTATCGGTGCGGCCGGAAGGGCGTTTGCCCTGGACCTTGGCATGGCAACCGAGGTGAACAAGGCCACTGCGACGGTGGAGCGGCTCATTGCCTTGAACCGCCGGGTCGCATTCTGATAGCTGGCATTACTCTGGCAGTTGGCGTTACTGGCTGCCTGGCAACCCGCCCCGCCTCGCGGTCAGGCGTTCAGATCGTTGAAGCATTTCCATTTTGCCCCGGAGTTCGTCGGCCATTCCCGCAAAACCGCCTCGCAGTGTACCTCCGTCACGCCAATCGGCCGCACCGGATCCAGCACCCCGCGGGCTGTTGTCCCATGCGCAGAACTTCGAGGATGTGCGCTTGTGGCGCGCTTTGGCGGGCGTGCGCAATGGTCGGTACCTGGACATTGGAGCGCAACACCCGGTCAACGAATCCGTAAGCCTGGCATTTTACGAAGCCGGCTGGCGGGGTGTTCATGTCGAACCGGTTCCGGAATTCGCTCGATTGCTGCGGCAACATCGCCCGGATGAGGACGTGATCGAGGCCGCGGTAGGCTCGAAGCCCGGCTCGATGACCATTCATGCCATTGCCGACACCGGACTTTCGACCGGCGTAGCGGCCATTGCCAGACAGCACCGGCTTGCCGGCCACGCCACTGAAGCGATCAGGGTTCGCGTGGTCCGCCTGGAAGAATTGCTCGATCGCTTCGGGTCCAACGATCTCCACTGGCTCAAGATCGACGTCGAGGGAATGGAGCCGGACGTCCTGCTCAGTTGGGGCGATTCGCCGGTCCGGCCGTGGGTTCTGGTGATCGAAAGCACCGCTCCCAATTCGCAAGTCGTAACCGACCACGGCTGGCGCGAGGAAGTTGAACGGCGCGGCTATCGCGAAGTTGCCTTTGACGGACTGAGCCGGTTCTTTGTTTCGGCCGCGCATGCCGCGCTCGGTCCGCGGCTGGCGCAAACGCCCGGTGTGTTCGACGCGTTTTGCGTCACTGCCGGGCATTGGTCGGCCGCCTTGCTGGCATCCGAAGCGGCAGGCAAACTCCGGACAATCGAAGCCGAAGCCGAACGTTTGGGCTTGAGGGCCGAGCGCCTTGCCGCAGAATCTGAAGGCTTGCGACTGGCACTGGCCGAAAAGGACGGGCGCATCGCAGGCGCTGAGGCTACCCGATCGGCTCAGGACAATGCCGTAGCGGCACTCCTTGGGCAGTTCGACCAGCAACGGGCTGAATTGGACCGAACCCGGCTGGCTTTGCGCGCGACTGAAACGCACTTGGCCGAGCAGTCGCTGAGACAATCCCAACTGGCGCGTGAACTCGCCAGCACGCGCGAACAAGCGACGCGCCTGGACACGGCTTTGGCAACGCTCGCCGGGGATCTTGCGCGCCAGCGGATCGAACTCGCCGATGCCCGGGCAGCGCGGGCGCAAACGGATGCGCTACGCAAACAAGGCGTTCGCCGAGAAGCAGATCTTTCCACGCAACTGGATTTGGCGCGGACCCGCGAGGGTCACGCAGCCACGATTACCGCCAATCAAGCAGCACAATTGGGTCAGTTGGCCGAAGCGTGCAGGCTCCAGACACAGCATATCATCGATCGCGAAGCCCGCATTGCCATTCTGCAGGCCAGCGAAACTGCCTTGCGGCGCGATTTGGCGCAGCACGTTGCGCAACTGGGAAAGCTGACAGGCGCGCTGGCGTTGATCGAGGCGCGGTTGCAACGCTGGCCGCATCGCATCGCGTCATTGTTCAGGCACGTTGACCGAAGGCCGATCAACCAACCGACATTCGCGCCCCCGGAAAACCAGCGCGGCGCCACTACCGCCGAAGTCGAGCCAGCCTCCCTTGCGACAGCCCGCGTATTGTCAGATAGGACCCCCACGATGTCGTTGTTCCAGGATCTTCCGCTCAACCCGTACCTTCGGGCTGATTCGCTGGCCTCGCTGTGCGCGCTGGCAGACCTTGATTTTGTTCGCTGCGCTTATGTCACGATCCTGGGGCGGCAGCCCGATGCTGCTGGCGAATCGTTTTATGTCAGCCGGCTGCGATCGGGTGCGGACAAGCTGACGATCCTGGGCCAACTGCGATTTTCATCCGAAGGGGCGCTGCACGATCCTGGCATAGCCGGTCTTGACCGTGTCCTTCGGCGACATCGCATGGCAAATCGCCCGTTGATCGGCTGGTTCATCCGGTTGTTTTCGCACCAGCGCGGGGAAACGACGCTGGAGCGATCGATCCGATCGGTCCAGAATGAACTCGGCATCGTTTCAACCCGGATGACCGAGGGATTTCTGCATCTCAACCACGTCATCCACGAAATGAACCTGCAGGTCCTGGCAGTGCGCGCCGGCAGCCGATCCGCCAGGCAGGATGGCGCAGATTTGTTCGCCTCGCGCAGTGCACCAGCCCCGGCCGACAGCATGACAAGCGATGCGCGCTCCAGTCCGTCGGACAATTCGGTCGGTTTGTCAGCAAACGGCGGCGAATGGCGCACGGGCATCGCTCGCGCCTTGCGCCCCTGAGCATCATCAGGGCTTAACCATGCGGTTCGTGATCGATTACCAGGGCGCGTTGAGCGAAAGCCGGTCGCGTGGCATCGGGCGCTACAGCCGGGCATTCGTGCGTGCGTTCATCCAGGCACGACCCGATTGCGAATTCGTGATTCTGGTCAATGCGATGTTGCCCGACGCCCTTGCCAACACCTTGGCCGATCTGGGGGACCTGGTGTCGCGGGACTGGATCGTGGTGTGGAGCGCGGAATCGCCGGTCACATCGATCGATCCGGAAAACCGCACCCGCCGCCTGTTTGCCGCGGAAATGTGGGAAGCCGTCGTCGCAGCAGCCCGACCCGACGTGCTTGTGGTAACCAGCATGCTCGAAGGAGTGGGCGACAACGCCGTAACGCGTATCCCGCGCCAGCGTGATTATCTGGTCTCGGCCGTGTTTTTCGATCTGATCCCGTTGATCTTCAACCAAACTTACTTGTCCGATCCTGCACGTCGCGCATTCTACCGGCGCAAGCTCGAACAAGTTCGCGCTTGCGATTTTCTGTTGGCAATATCGCAATCCAGCGCGGACGAAGCCCGCACGATCCTCAAGTTCCCTGGGAACAGACTGGCCAATGTGGGCGCTTCGGTCGATCCCAGCTTCGGCTCCGGCCCCGCTGCGCCGCTGCCGGAACGGCTTGGCATCGATCGCCCCTACCTGCTGTACGTCAGCGCCGGGGATCTGCGCAAGAATCACGAAGCCCTGGTTTTGGCATTTTCCAAGCTCCCGCCAGAAACACGCGATGTTCACCAGCTTGTGCTGGGGGGGGACATCAAGCCGGAACGGGCTGCAGAATTGTACAACCATGCGCGCGACCTGGAACTGGCCGACGGCGCAGTTCTGATCACCGGACCGCTCACCGAAACGGAACTGGCGTCGCTTTATCGGGAGGCCAAGGCAACGATCTTTGCCAGTCTGCATGAGGGGTTCGGATTGCCGATCCTGGAGGCCATGGCGTTCGGCAAGGCCGTGATCTGTTCCAACCGATCGAGCATGCCCGAAGTGATCGGCGATGACGAAGCCCAGTTCGACCCACTCGATCCTGACGACATGACGCGCGCTATCGGCCGGATTCTTGACGACGAAGCCTTTCGCCAATCGCTTGAAGCACGCGCAGCCGGGCAACTGGCCAAATTTTCATGGGCGGCAACCGCCGAAAAGGCGCATGCGTTTCTTGAGCAGGCGATAGTGGAAATGCCCGCGCCGCGCTGGTCGCACCTCGATCCGGTTGCCGGCCTGATCGAACGCATCCGGTCCAGCCCCGATCTCCAGATGCTGTCGACCGAAGTCATGGGCCGGCACATCGCCAAAACCTTCAGGCCCGACCAACGCCGCCAACTGCTGCTTGATATCTCCGAATTGGCGCAACGCGACGCGCGTACCGGCATCCAGCGCGTGACCCGATCGGTCATGTTGCAACTCTTGCGCGATCCGCCCGACGGCTGGCTGGTCGAACCTGTACGATTTGATCCGGCGTCGAACGGCTATTTCTATGCGCGCAGTTACGTGGATGGCTTTCTTGGGCTCGAACAACCGTGGCATTCCGATGACCCGGTCGAAGTGTGGAACGGGGATGTGTTCTGCGCGCTCGATCTGCACCATGGCGCGCTCTTGTCGCAAGCCGCGATGCTCCAGGATTGGCGCAAGCACGGCGTCCGCGTGTTCACCGTGGTCTATGACCTTTTGCCGCTGCGCTTCCCGAACTTCTTTCCTGAAGGGCTGGAAGATCTGCATGGCCGCTGGGTACGTGCGCTCGCGGCCATGGATGGCGCAATTTGCATCTCGCAAGCGGTTGCCGACGATCTCGACGCGTGGCTGGATGAACATGACGCACGCATGAACCCCGATTTTCGATCGCTCTGGTTCCATCTGGGTGGTGATCTTGATGGATCGGCACCAACCACAGGCCTGCCAGCCGACGCCGGCGCGGTGTTCGAAACACTGCGCCTCAGGCCAACCATATTGATGGTCGGGACGATCGAACCACGCAAGGGATATGGCCAGGCGCTCGCCGCGTTCGATGCGTTGTGGCAATCCGGGTCAAACGTAAACCTGGTGTTGGTAGGCAAGCAAGGCTGGGCCATGGAAGACCTTGCCCGCAAAATCCGCAATCATCCCGAACTGCATAAGCGATTGTTCTGGCTCGAAGGTGTCAGCGATGAATACCTCGATGCGACTTATACGGCATCCAGCGTGTTGCTGGCCGCTTCGGAAGGCGAAGGGTTCGGCTTGCCGCTGATCGAAGCGGCCCAGAAGAAGATTCCGTTGATCGCACGCGACATTCCTGTATTTCGCGAGGTTGCCGGCAAGGCCGCATTCTATTTTGCGGACAAGAAGGACCCCGAGGTCATCGCGGCTGCGGTGCGGGAGTGGCTCGATCGGCGTGCCCGAGGTGACTTGCCCGATATCGAATCGCTGAGCTGGCAGACCTGGCACAAAAGCGCGCGCCAGTTGTTTGATTGCATGGTCGAAAACTGAGAGGTTGTGAAACAGTAATGAAATCCGCCGTCATTACGGGTATTTCGGGTCAGGACGGAGCCTATCTGGCCGAGTTGCTGCTGGAAAAGGGCTATCAGGTTTTCGGTACTTATCGCCGAACGAGCTCTGTCAATTTCTGGCGCATCGAAGAATTGGGGATCGATCGCCACCCAAACCTGCACTTGCTGGAATACGACCTTACCGACTTGTCGTCGTCGATCCGCTTGCTGAAGCAATCCGAAGCGCGCGAAGTCTACAACCTGGCTGCGCAAAGCTTTGTCGGGGTGTCGTTCGACCAGCCCGCGACAACAGCGCAGATCACCGGCATCGGCGCGCTCAACATGCTGGAAGCGATCCGCGTCGTGGATTCCGGCATCCGTTTTTACCAGGCCAGCACTTCGGAGATGTTCGGCAAGGTTCAGGCCATTCCCCAAGTCGAAGAAACCCCTTTCTGGCCGCGCAGCCCTTACGGCGTTGCCAAGCTCTATGCGCACTGGATCACTGTCAACTATCGCGAAAGCTACGGAATTTTCGGTGCAAGCGGAATTCTGTTCAATCACGAAAGCCCCCTGCGCGGGCGCGAATTCGTGACCCGCAAAATCACCGATTCCGTCGCCAAGATAAAGCTCGGCAAGCTCGATTGCATCGAACTGGGCAACCTCGACGCCAAACGCGACTGGGGTTATGCCCGGGAGTACGTCGACGGCATGTGGCGCATGCTCCAGACCGATCATCCCGATACGTATGTGCTGGCCACGAACCGCACCGAATCGGTGCGCGATTTCGTCGCGATGGCCTTCAAGGCCGCCGGTTACGATATTGTGTTCCAGGGCAAGGAAGCGAACGAGATCGCGATCGATACCGCCACCGGCAAGACCGTGATGCGGATCAATCCGCGCTTTCATCGGCCCGCCGAAGTCGATCTTCTGATCGGCAATGCCGCCAAGGCCAAAGCCGAACTCGGCTGGGAACCTAAGACCACGCTGGAAGAACTATGCCGCATGATGGTCGAAGCCGACCTTCGGCGGAACACGGCCGGCTTCTCTTTCTGACCCTTCGCCCGCAGGCCACGCGCGCAAGAGAGGACTAACGATGGCCCGTGTGCTGGTAACCGGCATTGGTGGATTCACCGGCCGATACATGGCTGCCGCGCTGTCTGCGCGCGGCCATGTCGTGATCGGTGTCGGGCGCGATGCCGGGGCGGGCGCCACTGCGGACCTGGCAGAGTGCCATGAACTGGACCTTGAGGATCTTGTTGCAACGCGGGCAGTGCTGGGTGAAGCCCGGCCCGACCGCGTTGTCCACCTCGCCGCCGTCTCGTTCGTGGCGCACGATGATATCGCCGCAATTTATCGTTCCAACCTGATCGCCTCGCGCAATTTGCTGCAGGCCCTGGCCGAACGCCACGATACGATCGAACGGGTGCTGCTGGCCAGTAGCGCAAATGTCTACGGCAATGCCCGCGAGGGCATCCTCGACGAGGATTGCCCGGCGCTGCCCGCCAACGACTATGCTGTCAGCAAGCTGGCCATGGAACACCTTGCGCGGATTTACGCCCCGCGCGTACCCTCGATCGTGGCCCGGCCTTTCAACTACACCGGGGTTGGCCAGTCACCCAGCTTCCTCATACCGAAACTGGTCGAGCATGTCCGCAATGGCAAGCATGTCCTCGAACTCGGCAATCTGGATGTCGCGCGGGATTTTTCCGACGTGCGGACCATGGTCGATTGCTACGCTCGCCTGCTCGATTCCCCGCAAGCGGTAGGCGGCATTTTCAACGTCTGCTCGGGCGTGCCGCTTTCGCTGCGCGACGTGGTCGGGCTGGTCGAGACACTGGCCGGCGTCAGGTTCGAAATCAGCGTCAATCCAGCGTTGGTGCGCGAATCCGAAGTGCGCTCGCTAGCTGGCAATCGCGCCCGGCTCGAAACGATGATCGGTCCTGTGGGCATGCCGCCGCTTGAGCAGACCATCCGCTGGATGCTTGATGCCTGAGCCATTGCGGGTCGCGCTTTCGGTCGACGCGCTTGGCCCGCGGTTGACCGGCATCGGTCGCTATTCCCGCGAACTGACGCAACGGCTGCCGCTCGATCCCCGTCTCGCCGAAGTCCGCTTCTTTCGCGGACGCCAATGGCTCGAAAATCCGCTCGCTTTGCTTGATGATAGGGCAACCCGCCCGCGGGCCACGGGGCGTGGCGTGATTGCGCACATAGCCCGCCGCATCCGTCCGCCGACGATCGTTCATGCACCCAATTATTTTCTCCCGGTCTGGGCGAAACCAGGCCGCGGGGTGGCCACCATCCATGATTTGTCGGTGTTTCTATATCCCGAAACCCATCCGGCAGAGCGCATCGCCGCTTTCGAAAAGCACTTTACCGACACGTTGGCGCGCGCCGCGCTTTTGCTGACCGACAGCGAATGGAACCGGCGCGAACTGATCGCCTTTGCCGGTCTTGAGGCCCACAAGGTTCGCGCGGTGCCGCTTGGCGTCGGCCCCGAATACCGGCCGCGCAGCGCTGTCGAACTGGCCGCACCGCTCGCCCGGCTGGGGCTGACGCCGGGGCGATATGGCCTGTGCGTATCCACGCTCGAACCTCGCAAGCGGATCGATTGCCTGCTCGATGCATGGCAAGCCTTGCCGGCCGCTGTGCGATCCCGTTTCCCTCTGGCGCTGGCCGGTGCGCCTGGTTGGCAGAACACCAACCTCGTTTCCCGGATCGAACAGGCGCGTGCCGAAGGCTGGCTGATCTTCCTGGGGTATGTGCCCGAACCGGACCTGCCGCTGGTCCATGCGGGCGCGCGGGTTTTCGCTTACCCCTCACGCTATGAAGGCTTCGGACTGCCACCGCTGGAGGCGATGGCGTCCGGGGTGCCGACGATCGTGGCGCCTGACACATGCGTGGCCGAAGTCACTGCGGGTGGCGCGCGCGTGGTGGATGTCGAGGACGCCACGCGGTTTTCCGATGCCCTTTGCGAAGCGATCGAAGATGGGTCTGGTCGCACCGGTGCCATTGCCTCAGGAGCCGCCGTAGCCCAACGATACACTTGGGAAGCATGCATTTCTTCTACCATCGATGCCTATCAGGAGCTGGTCCATTGATCCGCTCGCAAAGTGCGCGCTTGCGCATGAGGCTACCCAAACTATGTAGGCCCATTCCGTACTGCGGCTCGAATGCCAACCTCGAAACAGCGCCGATCTATGAGTCAGCCAGCAAGGATCACGTGACCAGCCGGATTTCACCTCGTTTGACCCTTGTCGGCAGCGCGGCCATGTTGATGGTATGCGCAGTCCTGGGTAGCTGCAGCTTCGTTGGCGGATCAGGGCCCAGCGCACGTGCCGTCGGGCGCGCACCACAACGCGCTGTTGCGGGTGCCGATGTGCGCATCGTCGATGTGACAAGCGACACTGCGCAGCGACTGGCAACCAGCACCGAATCCGAACGATTCTCGTCCGTGTTCGGCGAAGGCAGCGCTATGCGCATGGTCGTGGGGCGCGGCGACACGCTGGATGTCCAGGTGTGGGAAGCGCCTCCCGCCGTTCTCTTCGGCAATTCCACCACCGGTTCCTCGTCGCTCGGGACGGCGATCGCCGGTCCAGCGACCTCGATCGCCCGTGGTTCGGCGCTGCCCGAACAGACCGTGGGCGATGAGGGCACCATCACGGTGCCGTTTGCCGGCACGATCGCGGCAGCGGGCCGCTCGACCCGTGATATAGCGCGGGATATCGAGCGTCGGCTGGCGGGCAAGGCCCACGACCCCCAGGTATTCGTGCGCCGGATCGACAATGCCACGTCCAATGTCGTGGTGGTCGGCGACGTGAATCAAAGCAATCGCCTGCGACTGACGGCCAAGGGAGAGCGCTTGCTCGATGCGATCGCCGGAGCCGGAGGAACGCGCCAACCGGCGGACAAGTCCACGATCCAGATCACCCGCGGCGCGCAAGTGGCGGCAATGCCGCTGTCTGCTGTCATCCGCGATCCGCGCCAGAACATCAGGCTGAGCGCCGACGACGTTGTTACGGTGCTTTACCAGCCCTTCAGCTTCACCGCGCTCGGCGCGGTCGGGCGCAACGCCGAAGTGCCCTTTGAAGGTGTCGGGTTAACCCTGTCGCAGGCGCTCGGCCGGATCGGTGGGCTCGATGACAACCGGTCCAATCTGCGCGGCGTGTTCATCTTCCGGTTCGAAAACCCTGCAGTCATGGACCCGGCGCTGGTTACAGGTGCCCGAACCACGCCCGACGGGAAAATACCTGTAATCTACCGGATCGACCTTCGCGATCCTGCAACCCTGTTCGTTGCGCAGACCTTTCCGATCCGCAACAAGGACGTGCTCTACGTCTCGAACGCGCCGATCGCAGACTTCCAGAAGTTTCTCGGCGTGGTCAGTTCAACGGTTTTCTCGGTCATCGGCATCGCCAATACGATTCCATGATCTTCTACTGCTTGCCGTTGCAAGCGACCGGCCAGGCGGAAGACCGGGCCGCGTTGCGCAGGCCGGCCGCACGTGACAGGGGATAGAATGTGCTTGATGGAAAACGCATCTGGGTGGCCGGGCACCGCGGCATGGTGGGATCGGCACTGGTCCGTCGGCTAAGCCAGGAGGGCTGCACGATCCTGACCGTCGATCGGCAGGAATGTGACCTTGCCGAACAGGATCAGGTGCGCCGCTGGATGCACGCGAACAAGCCCGACATGGTGATCATCGCTGCAGCCAAAGTCGGCGGCATCCTGGCCAACATGAATTATCCGGTCGATTTCATGTACAGCAACCTGGCGATCCAGAACAACATCATCACGACCGCGCACGATATCGATGTGCAAAAGCTGTTGTTTCTGGGTTCGTCGTGCATCTACCCCAGGCAATCGGTGCAGCCGATCGAGGAATCGTCGTTGCTCACCGGGCCGCTCGAACCGACCAACGAATGGTACGCCATCGCCAAGATCGCTGGTATCCGGCTGTGCCAGGCTTACATGCAGCAATATGGTCGCCGGTTCGTTTCGGCGATGCCGACCAATCTCTATGGGCCGCATGACAACTTCGATCTGGCCAGTTCGCATGTCATCCCGGCGTTGATCCGCAAGGCCCATCGCGCCAAGATCGCGGGCGAGGACGGCATGGAAATCTGGGGAACGGGCAAACCGTTGCGTGAATTCCTGCATGTCGACGACATGGCCGATGCAACGGTGTTCGTGCTCAAGAACTACGAGGATTTCGAGCACATCAACATCGGCAGCGGCAGCGACCTGTCGATTGCCGAAACGGCGCGGCTGGTGATGGAAGTGGTCGGCCTCAAAGGCGAACTGCGCCACGATCTTGCCAAGCCTGACGGCATGTTTCGCAAGTTGATGTCCGCCGACAAGCTGCGCGCGCGAGGCTGGGAGCCGAAGATTTCGCTGCGTGACGGCTTGGCAACGACATACCGCTGGTTCCTTGAAAACGTTGCGGATTGACGGCCAGGATTCTTTTGAATGATGGCAGGCTGACAACTTTGCACTGATCGGGTTGCCTGGGCATCGCCTTTCCGTGCCGAAACTTCAACTATCGGGCCGCTGGGCGCCCCAAATGCGTTGAGAGGATTATCCGTGACCCGCACCGACTGGACCCGCGCCGAGATTGCCGCGCTGTTCGACCTGCCGTTTACCGAACTGGTGTTCCGCGCGGCCGAAGTGCATCGCGCACATCATGCGGCGGACCAGGTGCAGCTTTGCACGCTGCTTTCGATCAAGACCGGCGGTTGCCCCGAGGATTGCGGCTATTGTGCGCAATCGACGTCGGCCAATGCGGGCGTTGCAGCGACCAAGCTGATGGATGTGCGCGCGGTGTTGCAGTCCGCCGCGCAGGCGCGCGATGCGGGATCGCAGCGGTTCTGCATGGGGGCTGCATGGCGCAATCCCAAGGACCGAGACATGCCCGCGATCGTCGAGATCGTGAAGGGCGTGCGCGCGATGGGACTTGAAACCTGCATGACGCTGGGCATGCTCACTCCCAAACAGTCCGGGATGCTCGCCGATGCGGGTCTCGATTATTACAACCACAACATCGACACGTCACCCGAACGCTATGCCGAAATCATCACCACGCGCACCTTCGAAGAACGGCTGGAAACGCTCGACCACGTGCGGACGGCAGGCATCAACGTCTGTTCGGGCGGGATCGTCGGCATGGGCGAGGCGCGGAGCGACCGGGTGGGCTTCATCCATGCGCTGGCCACGCTGCCGAGCCATCCCGAATCGGTGCCGATCAACGCACTCGTGCCGATCAAGGGCACAGTGCTGGGCGACATGCTGGCCGATACACCGCTGGCCAAGATCGACGACATCGAGTTTGTCCGCACTGTTGCCGTCGCGCGGCTCACGATGCCCATGAGCATGGTGCGACTGTCCGCCGGGCGCGAATCGATGAGCGACGCGACGCAGGCGCTGTGCTTCATGGCCGGCGCCAATTCCATCTTCACCGGGGACCGGTTGCTGACCGCCGCCAATGCTGGCGACGACGCCGATGCCGCCTTGTTCGCAAGGCTGGGCCTTACCGCGATGCAGGGCCAGGAACCGATGCGCGCGGAACGGACCTGCGCGGCCGTTTCGGCCTGATACGAAGGAGGCGGGCAGAGCGCGACAGCCCCGCCCGCCACCACAGCGCTCGCAAGCCGGGCCTCGATCAGTACCCGTAACCGCCGTTCCAGCGGCGCCCTTGGCGTTCTTCGTGTCGGAGCTGGCGGCCGATCCAGTCAAAGCGCTGTGCAAGGTCGCGGATCTGGTAGCCGTCGCCATAGCGGCAGGCGCGGCGTTGCTGGCTTTCGGCCTGATCGACCATGCGGTGAAGATAGCGCGCGGTGCCGCGGTCGATGTCGCCTTCGCGTTCCTCCTGGCGGATCTGTGCCTCTAGCTGGTGCGCGCGATCGCCATTGCAGACTTGGCCAGCGCCGTTTCGATAGCGATCGCCATATCCGTTGTAGCCTTGCCCGCGCCAGTCCTGCGCCGTGGCGGGCGAAGCAGCCGCCGCTCCAGCCGCCAGGGTGGCAATTGCGAGAATGATTTTCTTCATGTCAGCCTCCAGTTCAAACCCGAATCTTCGGATGGTGAAGCGAGGCTATGAAATGGCCGGTGCCGAAAGGCTGAATGCGGTTGTAAACTGCCGTTCAGATCGCCACCGCCGCGATCGTCCCGCTGTCGATCGAAACGTAAACATGCGTGGTCATTGCGCAGCTCTGGGCGACAAGCACGCCCACGTGAGTGCCAAGTTCTATGTCGCGCGGGCCAAGCTGCCGCGCTCGCGCGCTCGCCTTGGCGTGCGCTTCCTTCGCAACCCAGCCGATAAGCCGTGCACGGTCGGCATTTCCGGGCCAGAGCTTGTCCAGCGCGGCCAGTTCGTCGGCTGAAAAGGCGTCATCGGGCGGCGGAGCGGCGGTCTCGGGCTCGATATCCACGCCGATCGGCGCGTGATCCAGCCCGATCAGCGCGTGCGGCGGCTGGCCCGCCAGGCTGAGGTGCCACCCCGCTGGCGCAACCACGCCCAGCGCGCCGAAAGCGTCGCGTTCGATCAGGACGTGATCGGGATGGCACCGCGCGACATGGGCGATCAGCGCCTTGGCGAGCAGACGGCGGGTGATCCGCCACGGCGCGTCCCCCATGTGTGCAAACGCCGCAACTTCGCGCGCCGAAAGCACGGCACGCCCGGCATCGCGCTGCGTTTGTTCGTCATCCAGCCGCACCCGCCAGGCAAGCGGCCGCCCTTCGATCCACTGCACTTGCGCCAATGCCCCGCTGGCCCACACCGGAGCGCAATCGATCAATGCCCGCTGGCGAGCCGCGCCGGGCTACCCTCCCACGAGGTGCGCGGCGGCAGGAATTCGCCCTTCATCACCACCGACAGGTCGCCGAGCTGCGCATCCTCGCCGATCTCGGCATCGTAGAGCACGACCGCGTGGCTGCCGATCGTAACGCGGTTGCCGATCTTGACCGGGCCGACCTTCATCACCCGGTCCTCGAACAAGTGGGTCTGCACGCCGGCGAAATCGTTCATGGCCACGTCGTCACCGATCGAAACCAGATCGTATTCGGTCACATCCGAACTGTCGAAAAAGCAACGCTTGCCGATCTTGCAACCGAGCAGGCGCAGATAGGCCGGCAACCACGGCGTGCCGCGCAAGGGCAGCAGCAAGTTGGGCACCGCCAGGTTCTCGAAGGTGGAGGTCACCAGTTCGGTGCGCCACACGAACGGGCTCCACAGCGGCTGCACGGTCTGGCGATAGCGACCGATCACCAGCCATTTGAGCGCGACCACGAACAGCCCGCAACCCAGCGCGAAGCCGATGTAAAGGAACGGAAACGCCAGCGCGATCAGCAGCGGTCCGTTGGGCCGTTCGTCGATCGAACCCACGATCGACAGCAGGCCCACGAACAGCGCGATGAACACCGTCAGCGACAGGATCACGCGCACCGATTCGATTCCCAGCCGCGTCACCACCAGCCGCTTGGAAGGGTTGAACCGCGCGCCTTCGTCGAACAGCGCGACCTGCTGGCGTTGCGGCAAGGAAATCGGCGGCGAACCGAACCAGGTGCCGCCGCTTGCCGACGCCTCGCCACCGGCGGGTGGGCGCGACAGCACGCCGATCAGCACGTCGTCACCGATGATCGACCCGGCGGGCAGCAGCGCCGAATTGCCGATGAAACTGCGCCTGCCGATCGTGGTGCGCTCCAGCCGGATTGCGCCGTTCTCGATCCGCGCCGCACCGAAGTTCACGTCGTCGGCGATAAAGCTCTCGGGGCCGATCTCGACCAGGTCGGGCACGATCGCCGCCGCGGTCGAAATTTCCGCACGCCGGCCGACCTTGACCCCCAGCGCCCGATACCACGGCGCCACGAACAGCGTTGCGTAAATTGGATGCAGCAAGTTGAGCGCCAGATCGTTGATCTGCTGCACGAACCAGAACCGTACGTAGAACCAGCTTGCAAGCGGGTAGCGACCGGGGCGCACCTTGCCCATGATCAGGTGCTTGGCCAGCACCGTGATCAGGCACATCAGCAGCACGTATGTCGTCGCCAGCAGCGGCGCGACGAGCAGGTAGGAATAACCTTCGCTGTTCCAGTCGAGCTCGATCATCATGACCAGGCCCGGGGAAATCGGCAGGATCGCCACGATCGGCAGCAGGAATGCACCGATCGCCAAAGCCACGCGGATCAATGCCCGCTTGAGTGGCGAAATGACCGGCAGCTCACCGCATTCGGGCGGGCGACCGCTCGGCCGCGCCGGCGATCCGGTCCACAATTCCCCGGCGGGGATCACCGCATCGGTGGCCAGCGCGGACAAGCCATCGAGTACGGCGTCCGCTTCGATCCGGCTGCCGCGCCCGACGATGCCCATCGTGCCCACGCCGGCGCGGGCGCCGATCTCCACTGGTCCCAACCGCAATAACCCGCGCTCGACCGAACTGGTCGCGATCATCGCGTTGTCGCTGATCACCGCATCGTCGCCGATGGTAACGAGATCGGGCGCATCGATTACGCCGCGCCCGATGAAGGCGCGGTGGCCGACTTTGGCACCCAGCAGCCGGTAATAGGTGCGGATCATCGGCGTGCCCGCGATGTAGGGCGTCGCGATCACGTCGGCGAAGCGCCGCACCAGCCACCAGCGGAAATAGTATCCGCCCCACAACGGATAATCACCCGCGCGGTAGCGACCGATCACCAGCCACTTCACCACCACCGACAGCACCATGGCCAGCGGCGGGATGAACACGAACGCCAGCCCCGAAATCGCCAGTGCTTCCAACCGGTCATGCTGCCCCGAAAAGTGCGTGTAGGCGAGGTAGGGGAAGAACCATTGCAGCCCGGCGAGCGCGTAGATCGGCACCAGCGCGATCGTCTGCGCGATCACGCAGAGCCGGCGTTTCGCGTCCGAAATCCGCGTGAAGGTCTCCTCGCCGCCGCTCTCGTTCGACAGCCCGGCCAGCGACGCGCCGCCCAGCCGTTCGGCAAGGCCCCGGATCGTCGGCTTGTCGTACAGGTCCTGGATCGAGGCACCGGCCAGCCCCGGCAGCGTACGGATCGCCGAGACCAGACGCGCCGCCTTGAGCGAATGGCCGCCCAGATCTTCGAACAGATCGTCGCAAACCGAGACCTTCTGGCCCGCGAAGGATTCGCTCCAGATCGCGTGCAGCGCGCGTTCGAGCGGGGTTTCGGGTTCGATCGTCTCGCGGTCTTCGCTGGGCAGCGCAACCGGCCGCACCAGAGCCTTGCGATCGACTTTGCCCGATGCCGGCAACGTGGGCATCGCGTCGAGCTGCTGGTACGCTGCGGGCCGCATGTAGTTGGGCAGCCGATCGCGGACGCGTGCGCGGACCGGCTCAAGGTCGATCGGCGCCTTCGAACCATTTGGCCCACCGCGCCCGACCACGAACGCCGCCAGCATTTCCGAGCCATCATCGTCGCGGAACAGTTGTACGACCGCTTGCGCCACTGCCGGATCATCGGCGATCACGGCCTCGATCTCGGCCAGTTCGACACGAAACCCGCGGATTTTCACTTGAGTGTCGATGCGGCCGATGAACTCGATGTCGCCCACTGAATCCAGCCGAACCAGGTCACCCGAACGGTAGATCAGCGTCGGTTGGCCATCGGACGTGGCGAAGGGAGTGAACACGAACTTTTCGGCGGTGAGGTCGGGCCGACCGACATAGCCCGCGCCCACGCCCGGTCCGCCGATGACCAGTTCGCCTTCGCTGCCAGCCGGGACCGGCCACAGCTTTTCGTCGACCACCCACGCGGTGTAGCCGGGCAACGGCCGGCCGATCGTGACACGGCGGCCGGGCTGGACCTCGGTCCAGGTCGCGGTGACGGTCGTCTCGGTAGGCCCATAGGTGTTCAGCAGCCGCAGGCCGGGGCGTGCCCAGCGGTCGACCAGCTCGGGTGGACAGGCCTCGCCCCCCAGGTTGACCAGCCGCAGCGCCGGCATCGCTGTTTCGACCAGCGCCAGCAGCGAAGGCACCACATGCCACACGGTCGCGCCTTCGCTCACCAGCGGCAGCGCCATGTCGGGACCGGCCTTGGCCAGCCCCTCGGTTGCCACCAGCAGCAGCGCGCCGGTGAAGAACGCGCTCCACATCGTTTCGACCGACATGTCGAAGGCCAGGCTGAACCCACCGAACACCTTGTCGTCGGGCGTGAGCCCCAGGATCGCGCATTCGGACCGCACCAGGTGGCAGGCGTTGGCATGCGTGATCATCACGCCCTTGGGCCGCCCGGTCGTACCCGAAGTATAGATGATGTAGGCGAGGTCAGCCGGGTCAGCGCCTGTTTCGGAACGCGGCAGCGGCGCGACTGGCTGCGCGGCAAGATCGCCCAGCGCGGTATCGATCGCCAACGTCAGCACCGGCATCGCGCCAGCGCGCTCGCTGTCGGTGACGACCAGGCACGCGGCCGAATCCTCGATGATGAAGTCGATGCGGTCCTGCGGGTAGGCCCAATCCACAGGCACATAAGCCGCGCCAGCCCAAAGAATGCCAAGGATCGCCATATACTGGTCGAGCCCGCGCGGCAGGCAGATCACCACGCGATCGCCGCGTTCGATCCCCATCGCGCGCAACATGCCCGCGAACTGGAGCGCACGGTCCGACAGTTCCCAATAGGTCAGCTCTGTACGGCGATCGAACTCGGCATCGGGAGCCAGCAGCTTGAGCGCGGCGCGGCTGCCATATTGCGCCACGGTTGCGGCGAACAATTCCTGCAGCAGTTCATCGCGCGCGTAAGGCTCGCCGCTGCGCAGCGGAACGGTCGGCGCAATGGGTGCGAAGACCTCGCGCGCGGGCTCGGCGCCATCGGGCGCGCCGGGCAGGTCTGAAACGGCATCGAGCACGATCGGCTGGCTTACCACTCGCCGGTGTTGGCAGTGCTCGCCCAGGGTTCGGCGGGTTCAAGCCGGCCATCCTGCAACAGTTCGATCGAGATCCCGTCGGGCGAGCGGACGAACGCCATGTGCCCATCGCGCGGCGGGCGGTTGATGACCACGCCGGCATCGTGCAGCCGCTGGCAGGTGGCGTAGATATCGTCGACCTGAAACGCCAGGTGCCCGAAATTGCGCCCGCCGGTGTACTCTTCCGGGTCCCAATTGTGCGTCAGTTCGATTTCGGCAACGCCTTCCTGCCCAGGCGCCGCAAGGAAGATCAGCGTGAAGCGGCCTTTCTCGCTATCGAAACGCCGGATTTCGTGGACGCCGAACAGCTCGAAGAACGCCACTGTGGCCTTGGGATCGCGCACCCGGATCATCGTGTGCAGAAACTTGGTCATGCGCGGTCTCCCTTGGCATTGGTTCTGGTGGCGTTAAGCCGAAATCGATAGAGCGGCTTGGGTCCGGACGACCTTGATTGTACCACGCTCCGCCGGGCTCTATAGCGCGCTGCCTTGCCGACCCAAAGTGCCGTTCCGACTTTTACCTGTTCAAACCCAATGCTTTCCAAGATCCGAAAAATCATCCGCGGCAATGCATTGCCCCAACCTGCCGTTCCGGCGGGCCAGCGGGTCTATGCCATCGGCGATATCCA
The DNA here is from genome assembly GCF_025351285.1 of Novosphingobium sp. Classification (GTDB taxonomy): domain Bacteria; phylum Pseudomonadota; class Alphaproteobacteria; order Sphingomonadales; family Sphingomonadaceae; genus Novosphingobium. The sequence goes on along the minus strand of NZ_JANXWG010000048.1, from coordinate 57,137 downwards.
CGGACGGCGCGATCTGTTCGAGGAACTGGTGGCGTTGATCGAGGCCGACGATGCGGCGCGCGGGACCGCTCAAACCACGATCGTGCTGTTGGGGGACCTAGTCGATCGCGGCCCGGACAGCGCCAGCGTGCTCGAAGCGGCGATGGCGCTAAGGAACCGCAAGCCGCTGCGGGTGATCGCGGGCAATCATGAGGAAATGCTGCTGCTGGCGTTTGAAAAGCGCGAGGTTCTGCGCGCATTCATCACCTATGGCGGACGCGAAACCTTGCTGAGCTACGGCCTCGACCGCGACGCGTACAACGAAGCCACGCTTGACGAACTGCAGGAAATGCTGCCGGCCTTGATACCCGAACACCATCTCGCCTTCATGCGCGCGATGGAAAACCAGGTGCGAATCGGCGATTATCTGTTCGTCCACGCAGGCATCCGCCCCGGCGTCGATCTCGAATTGCAGCGCCTGTCCGATCTTCGCTGGATCCGCAGCGAATTCCTCGAAGACAAGCGCGATCACGGCGTGATGGTCATTCACGGCCACACCATCACCGAAGCAGTGGACGAACGCGCCAACCGCATCGGCATCGATACCGGCGCTTACGCATCGGGCGTTCTGACCGCGGTCGGGCTCGAAGGGACGGCGCGCTGGTATTTGGGCACTTTGGGCGACAGCGGGCTGGAATAGCCGTCAGGCCAGTTGGGCGAGGAACCGATCGACATTGGCGCGGGCGTGAGCGTTCTGCGGTTCGATCAGCAATTCCAGTGCATCGGCCAGCCGCTCGCAATCGCCCAGCCATGCGCGCTGGTGCGACGCCGCAACCTTCGCTTCCCACTTGCCCCGGTCGCTGGCGATATCGTGCATCGCTTGCGCCAGTTGCTCGACCGAATCCGAAGTAACGACATGGCCGTTCACGCCATCGCGCACTAAGGCGTCGCGCGAACCCACCTGGTGCGAAACGATGACCGGCAAGCCGAATGCCAGCGCTTCGTTGACCACGAGGCCCCATTGTTCCTCGACGCTTGGGAGAACGAGCGCCAGTGCGTCGGCCAGGCAGCGCGAAACCGCGCCTGCGGGAAGAAAGCCGGGGAACTCCACTTGATCGGCAAGGCCCAAGGTTCCGACCATGGCGCGCAAGGCTGGTTCGTCGGGGCCGGAGCCGACCAGAACGAGGCGCCGCGCACCCGCCCCGGCAATCGCAACATAGCGAGCGAAGGACTCAACCAGATGCGGCAGGTTCTTCTTGTCGACGAACCGGCCGACGAACACGAAGTCGCGCTGCTCGAACGGACGACCACCCGGCGCAAGCTGCCCGCCGCCCTGGGCCCGGACGCGATCGAGGCCAACGCCGTCGTAACCCGGCAGCACCGCGCGGCGCCGAAAGCCCAGCATGCGGAAATAGGCGATATGCCGTGTCGCCCCGACGATTGCCGCATTGTAGGGCCACAGGATCAGGCGCTTGGCCAGTTCTCCCAACGTATTACGCGGCTTGTCGTCGAGCTTGGATTCGCTGAACACCACCATCCGCTTGCCCGAAAGCCGCAAGATGACGACCAGCAGGATCGTCGACAGTTCGGCATAGCTCAGCCCGATGCACACCCAATCGCATTGCCGCAGCTCGGCCCAGCAGCCACGGAAACGCTGCCAGTTCGACAACTGGTCGAACGATTTTCCCGGGAACAGCGTCACCTTGCGGCCACCGGTTATGGCGCCCGACGGCTCCCAAGCATAATCGCTCGACGTAGTGGCCACTTCCACGGCCAGCACCGTCGCACGTCCTTCGAACCGCCGCGCAACCGCTTCGCAGCGATCGATGTGGTAAGCGGCGAACTGCGCCCAGACGAGGCCGATCGTGATCGGTCTGCCGCCTCGATGATCACCCGCTGCCATGCCCGTACCCCGCCTTGGTCGGCCAGCCTTAGCGGGGGCAGGCCCGCAATCAAGCCGTTCCCGTGATCGAAACGATCCGCGCCCGATTAAGCGTGGCGGGCACTGTATACGCTCCGGGCACCGTCGCTACAGTTTGCTGGCTGGCATCATCGAATGCATAGACCAGGCGGCCGGTTGCCGCGGGCACCACGAAGCCGATCGCATCGGCGCTGCGGCTGGCGCTGACGGTGGTGGTGGGGCCGATATAGCTCGTCGGCTTGAGCGATTGTTCGATCTGCCCACCCCACACGTAATATTGCGCGTTGGCCGGTTGCGCGCCCGAACCGTTGCCGGTCGCCGCCAGCAGCACGAGCAGTGCGCTCGTTTCTGACGGAACCTGCACGGTGGCCCAGCACCGGCACCAGCCACCGCCGGCATCATCCAGTCCAAACGCGGTGATGGTCGGCGAGCCAGCCGCGACAACCCCCACCCCCGCAACACGGTTCGTCAGGTCGAACCAGAACTGCGCCGAATGTGCGCCCGATGCGCTTTGCACGACGAACCGCAACCATTGGAAGTTGCCGGCCTTGAAGAAGCACGAGTAGGTGAATGCGGCGGTCATGACGTTGGCCACCGCCTGGTTCATGAAGGCGCCGGTCGAGGTGGCCGCAACCAGATCGGCGGTATTCGTTCCATCGGGCGCCACCGTGGCATTGGCAGTCGTCACTATGCTCGTCTTGGACCAGGTGGCGCTGTCGAAGCTCTCGCTTTGCAGGCACAGATTGGTGCCGGCCGGTTCCACCAGCAACCCCCGCGCGGCGTGCGTGAGCGGATGGTAGTCGAACCGCGGGGTGCTCGCGCTGACCAGCAGGCCTGCTGTATTGACCAGCCGCCCGCCCGCGCCACCGCTTGGCGTCACTCCGGATGGCAGCGCTCCGCCGGTGAACGAATAGTTCAGGGTGTTGGCAACGGCAGTCGCCCTGCCCTTGCCCAGCATGGCGCTCGCAAACGGATTCACGCCGAAAAGCCCTTGGCGACCGTGGCGTAGACAAGCCCGTCATTGCCGACAAAATAGGCCAGGACATCGACCGCATTGGCCGTGCCAGAAAGCGCCCCGCCGCTGCTGCTGCCACCGGGAAAGCGCCAGTTGGTCCCGTAAGCCAGCGTCCTGCCACCGCTACCGTCCTGGATTACCCGGATCACACCCGACTGGCCGGACTTCGCGTTGACCGGATTGGCCAAAGTGCGGTTGCCAGCCAGCGTCACGCTGAAGTTGATGCCCGCGTTGAAGTCCACCGCGATCGTCGGAGCATCGGTCAGCGCCTGCGACGCCGCCATGTCGTAGATCTTGCGCGGCGTGACCGCCTTGGCCGAGCTCGTCCCCGCCCACATGTCGAGCGCTGTCGCCTCGACCGGGACCGACGATCCGAAGCGCTCCTCGTGCCACTTTCCCGTGGTCGTGCTGTAACGCAGTTCGAGCAAGTCGCCCGGATTGGTCAGCACGCGATCGAGCTTGAGCGCGAGGCCGGCCCCACCTTCGGCAAAGCGGATCTGCCGCCCGGCCGCTCCGTTATGGCAGAAGATTGCGCGCGCGCCGTCCTCGAAGGTGAATGTGGTTCCCGCATAAGTCGGGCTCAAAGTCACGTTGATCGGGCTGGCGCTGCCTGGCGAAATCGCCACGGAACTCCAGGTCGGGGTGTAGACCACGTCGGTCGCTGGCGAATCCGAAGTCCCGCCGTAGGGAACGCCCTGGCTAACAAACTGGCCGCAAGTGATTGCGGGCACGTTTCGCAGACCCGTCGCGGGACCATACGGAACCCAGACGTTTTGCGCGATGGCATAGTCGCTGGTCAACGAACAAGTGCCGGCGCTGATGATCCCGGACACCGCGAACACCGAACCCCAGTGGTTGCCCGCAGCCGCGGCCTGTCGCGTCAGAAAGCAGTTGACCTTGACATAGCACCGCTCGACCGCGGGGACGTAAACCCCCGGCGGGCAACTGTCGAACTGCGTGGTCAGCGACGGCGGCCCCGCTACGATGACCGCCGTGTAGCCGGTCGCGTTGTCCAGCCAGGCGTTGATGGTCAACGAAACGTCGGATGCGCCCGCGTTGAAATAGCTGTCGATCGCGGTGACGTTGCCACGCACCCAGTTGCCGATCTGGATCGCCTTGCAATTGCGGAAGGTGCAGTTCGACAGCTCGATCCATGGCACATACCCGGGCTGACGGATGGGGTAGGTGTAGATATACCCGCTCTGAAAGATCGGATCGGGCCCGCCCACGAAGGTCAGCCCGTTACAATCGAAGAATTCGCAATCGTAGTAGCGGTGCCCGCTGCGGCCGAGCGCCTCTTCGGCCGAATTGCCCTTGCCGAAGCGGCAGTGATGGAACTCGGCGTAGCCACCGGTGGCATTGTTGGCATCGCCGTTGGTTTCATGGATATAGCAACGCGTCATGAACAGCCGATCGGTCGACGTGGCATCCGAATAGCCCGACCAGTAGTTGATCTCGCCGCGGAACCGCGTGATCTCGACGTCTTCCATGATCAGCGTGCCCGACCGCAAGTCCTGCACCCAGATGCCCTTGTCGGTCAGGTCCCAGCCGTCCTGCGTGTTGATCCCGTAGTATGCGTTGAAATCCACTCCCTGGTTGATCCCGCCATCGAGCTTGAAGTTCCGCAGGATAACGGTCGTGTTCTGGTCGATCGTGCCGGTATGCGTCCAGAACAGGCCACCTCCGCGCCACCGGCCGTCGGCAGGATTGGGCATCGTCTGCTGGTTGACCGGGTCAGCGCCCTGGTAATTCTTGCGGTTGATGGTCGCGCCGGCGCCAAGCCCGATGATCGCGATATTGCCGCGGATCACCAGCAGGTGGCCGTCGTCGGCCTGAGTCTGGAGCGAACTGGTGCGCGGCGTGCACCAGGCTTCGTATGCACCCTTGAGGTGGACTTCGGGGATCGCCATCGACGTCGCATAATCGATCGCCGCCTGGATCGCGGGCTGGTCGTTGGTCCCCACGATACCGGTCGCGCCGGCCTGCTCTGGCGTGACCGCTGGCCCGACCAGCCGAAAGTAGCGATTGTTCGCGGTCTTGCGACAGAACGCCGGGAAGCGCGCCGCCAGCGTGGCGTTGGCCGCTGAATCAGCCACATAGACGCCCCGGCCAACGCCGGCTGCGGCATAACCCGTAGTCGAAACCGTCGAAATCGATGCGTCGATCGTCACGCCGCCGAACTGCGCAAACAATTCGATGGTGTTGGCGCGACTGAGTGCCTGGATCGCGGAGGCGTTGGCGGCGCCCGCCTGGGCGCGGGCAAGGATATCGACGGACATGGGCTGGTGCTTCCTGCGAAAAGGCTGAGGGCGTAGGCTTGGGTTGGCGGCCGAGACGCGTCCGCTATTGGCTTAGGCGCACCTGGAACGGGCCACCCGAGATCACGTTCACGCGGTAGCCCACCGCTGCTTCGGCTTCGCTGAAGGTGAACGATGGCGGAAGGGCCTGCCTTTGCGCATCGGCCAGGACCACGTACCAGGTGGCATCGCCGGCGAACTGGCGTTCGAGTTGCGCCGCGCCTGTTCCGGCGATCGTCACGTTGAAATCGCGGCATGGCAGCGGCGAGAACACGCCCGTCTGCGCACCTGCGGCAACCGAGCCGCTGACCGCAGCCTTGCCCGAAGCGGTCCAGATCGGCGTTACCGACCCGCTGATCGCCAGCGGATTGCCCACATCGTTCCGAACTTCGATTTCGCCCAGCCCTGTGCTGAACGACACCGGCAGCGGATTGGCCGAAGCGACGAGCGCGGCGGCGCCCGAAGCATCGGCGAAGCTCAGCGCGACGGGAACGACATATCCTGCGGGGTTCGTGATCGGGGTGGGCATGGCAACTCCAGCGCTGGCGAGGTTTACTGATTCGAGCGTTTAATAACCAAATCGGTTATCTGTAGGAAAATAGTATTCCCATTCGGCAATCGAGAGATGCAACCAATTCGGAAGTTACTGCGCCTTCAGGTTGCGCTATCGGGTACGCGATGAAGATCGCAGTCTTTCACCCGGGCACCCAGCATAGCTGGCAGACCGCGCTGGCGCTGCAGCAGCTCGATCGGCTGGCGTGGTACGCAACCTCTATATTCTATCAGCCCGACCGCTGGCCCTATCGCGCCGAGCGCTGGTTGCCGGGGCCGCTGGGCCGCAAGCTGCACAGCGAATTCCGCCGGTTCAGCCATCCCGCGCTCGATCCTTCGCTGGTCCGTACCGCCGGGCTCACCGAATGGATCGAGCGTATCGCGATGCGCGGCGGCATGCGCAAACTGGCCGGGCGGCTCGACGCCTATGGCAACCGCAAGTTCGTTGACGGCATTGCCGCCGACATCCGCTCACCCGAACGCTTCGCGCTGTGGGGCTATAACGGCAGTTCGCTCAAGGCGTTCGAGCTGGCCAAGGCCCAGGGCCGCACGTGCATCCTCGATCGCACCAATGGCGATTTTCGGATCTACAACGCGATGATGGCCGATGTTGCGTCGCGCTATGGCGACTGGTTCCTGCCGACCGAACGGGCCGAGGACTCCGCCAACATTGCCCGCGACCAGCGCGAGTACGAACTGGCCGACACCATCCTCGTGGGCTGCACGTTCGCTGCAGGCACGATCCGCGACGCAACGCAGGACCCCGCCATCGCGGCGAAAATCCGCGTGCTCAATTACTGCTTCGATGAAGCGCTGTTCGCCGATGTGCCGCCCCCGCTGCCGATCGATCGCAAGGCTCCGGTCAAGTTCCTGTTCCTGGGCCTCGTTATCCCGCGCAAGGGCATCCACCACATCCTCGAAGCGATCGCGCGCATCCCGACGGACCAAGCCGAACTGACCATCGTCGGTTCGCTCAGCGTGCCACCCAAGGCGTTCGCACCTTATGCAGACCGCGTGACCTATATCCCCACGGTCGCGCGTGCAGATGTGCCGCGGATCATGGCCGAGCACCACGTGTTCATGCTGCCGAGCTACTTTGAAGGTGCCGGGATCACGCTTTACGAGGCGCTGGCGTCGGGCTGCGCACTGATCCAGTCGCGCCATTGCGCACCTGTGGTCACCCCCGAAACCGGGATCATGCTCGACGAGATCAGCACGGATGCCGTACATGCGGCGATGGTTCAGACGATCGCAGACCGCGATCGGCTCGATACCTGGCGCGCCAATGCCCAGGCCGAGGCGCAGAACTACACGTTTGCCGGATATCGCGACAACATCGCGGCATTGCTCGGCGAGTTGGACATCTGATCGCGCCAGCCTTCAACGCGCAACGGCAAACTGGCCATACAGTTCGATCAAGCGATCGACATTGACACCCCAATTGGCCGAATCGCGATAACGCAGGAAATTCTCGGTCGGTGGACGATCGCGCAACAAGCGGCGGAGGCCATCGGCCAACGCACCAGAATCGTCGGGTTCGACAAAAACGCCAAGCCGATGCCGCACAACGGTCTCGCGCAACGGGCCCGGTCCGCTAGAAGCCAGGATCGGCTTCGACCAGTCGACCGCGTGCTGCAACACGCCGCTCTGCGACACGAATTCGCGGTTGTAAGTCAGCGCCACCGCGTCGGCGGCGCGAAAGTAGGCCGGGATATCGTGATCGGCGATAAAGCTGGTGACGAAGTGAACACGCGAACCGACCCCGGTCCGCTCGGCCAGATCGCGATAGAATTGCGCCGGCCGCTGGCTGCCCGAAGTCGCCTCACCGGCGATCACCAGTTGCACGTCGGCAACGTCGGCCAGTGCGGTGATCAGCAAGTCCAGGTTCTTGCGATCGGCAAGGTGTCCGAAAGCCAGCAGCACAAACGCTTGCCCATCGATCCCCAGCCGCTCCCTGAGATCGAAAGTTGCATGCCCGCCCTCAGTCCGGTCGAAATGCCCGATCGGTGCGATCATCAGCTTCAGCCGTGCCGGCAGGCCGGCTTCGGGAGGCGGCGTGCCATGGATCAGCCCACCCCACAGGACTGCATTGGCGAGCGAGACCGACCACGCGTGCAACCAGGCCGGGCCGAAATGGCGCGCCCGGTGCGGATCGTGGAAGTTCGCGAGGTACGGCACGCGCACCAGCCGGCTCAACAGCAGATGCGGCCAGGCCCATAGCGGCGCAAAGTATTCGGAATTGGCTTCGAGCAGCACAAGGTCGGGCCGCAGCCGAAGCACCCACAACGCCAGCAGGTAATAGCCTGCGGTGGCCGCCAGAACCTGCTTCACCCGGCCCAACCCGCGTCCGGCGTGATCCGCCGGAAGAACGCGCAATTGCCGGTACGTTCCGGCAGGCGGTATTTGCGTCGAATCGACCCGGGTGAGCATGGTTACAATCACGCCGCGCCGCGCCAGTTCGGCCGCCTGGAAACGCGTATGTTCGGCAATGCCCCCGAACGAAGATGGGGCGAAAACCAGCACCGATTTCGGCAGGGTCGAACGATCCGAGGTACCGGTCACGCGGTCATCCAGCCCGAATGCAGCCGTGTGCGTCGCGCATCAGGCTCAACATTCCGCCCGGGCCGGCATAAATCCCACTCCCGATCGCCCTGGCCAGATGCCCCAATCGCGCAGCGCGCGGGCCTGTGTGGATGGCTCGACGCTGATGGTCTCGCGCCAGCCCGCGCGCCAACTCGCCAGTCGCGCGATCCAGCGTTTGCTGGGGCACGATCTCGAGCAAGGTCGCGCGGTGCGTTTCGATTGCTGCAATCATCGCCGCGCGATCGGCAATGCTCTGGTCCAGCGCCTGCGCCACCGGTTCGGCACGCGCCTTGGCCAGCCGGTCGAGCTCACGCCGCAGCCGCGACGATCCATCAAGCCGCGACATGTAGGATTCGGACACATTGCCCCCGTGCCGGCGATAAGCGATCAACGGCTGCACAACCCAGCCGCGCACATCGAGCAGGTCGGCAATCGCGGTCAGCCAGGCATCGTGCGTGCGCGTCGGCGGAGGCGGATCGTACAGCCGGGCCAGCCGCGCATCGATCGCCATGCAGCACCCCGCCACCAGATCGCGCGCGGGATCGCCGCCCGCTGCCACGATCTGGCCGCCCATCGTCAACCCACTTGGTCGCCCGGCGCCGTCCATCAAGGCGGCATCGTGCGTGGCAAGCCAGCAACCGGGGTGCGCCGCCAGGTAGTCCACCATCGTCTGCAGCTTCGCCGGCTCCCAGCGGTCATCCTGGTCCGACAGCAGGATCACATCGCCATCGCACCGCAGAATTGTCTCGGCAAAATTGCGCGACGGGCCGAGTTGGACAGGGTTGGCCGTGACCCGCACCGGGAACGGCGCGCGCGCCGCAAATTCGGCAAGGATCGCTTTCGTCGCGTCGGCCGAACCGTCATCGCCCACCACCAGTTCGTCGGGTAACCGGGTCTGCGCGGCAAAGCTGTCGAGCTGCTCGGCCAGATAGCGCGCGCCGTTGTACGTCGTCATCGCGATCGAGACACGCGTGGCGCCCACCGCTCAGCGCCCCGCAATCGCGCGCAATGCCGCGGCCAGCCGCGCGATCACCGCCGGCTGCGACCAGCGTTCATCCGCACGCGCGTGCGCTGCAACGCCCAGTTCCGCCGCGCGCGCCGGATCGTCGACCAGCGCCACGATCGCATTGGCCAGGGCTTTTGCATCACCCGGCAGCACCGAAATACCGCACCCTTCGACTTCAGCATAAAGCCCGGTTCCAGGCAGCGCGGTCGCCACCACCGGGCGCCCCGATCCGAGCATGTTCGCCAGCTTCGACGGCAGCACCAGATCGGCCGCGCCGGCAATCTGCGGCAACAAATGAACGCTCGCCAGACCCAGCAATTCGCCCATCCGCGCGGCCGGCTGGAGATCGTGGAACAACACGTTGCCCAACCCCGCCGCCAGCGCTTCCAATCGTGCCCGGTTCGGTCCCTCGCCGCAGATCACGACAGCGATGTCGCTCCGTTCCGCCAACATCCGTGCGGCTTCGACAAGAATATCGATGCCTTGCTTGTTGGCGATATTGCCCGAATAGAGCGCCACCTTGCGATCGCCCAGGCCCCATTCGGCACGATACGACGCTCCCTCGTGCGGATCGGGCGCGGGAGCATTGGCCCAGTTGCGGACCTCGATCACGCGGGCCGGATCGATGCCCTTGGCCACGAGCTTAGCGCACATCTGCGGGCTGATCGTGGAGACCGTGTCGGCCAGCCGCAGCAACGTGTTCTCAACCCCTCGCGCCAGCCGCGCGGCCCAGCCATCATCGCCGACCAGTCCGGTAGCGAACGCCGCTTCGACTTCGAAATCCTGCACATGCAGCCACAGCTTCGCCCCGGCCAGCTTCGCCGCGATCCACGCCACCGGCACGCTCAGCAACGCCGGCGCGATGCAGATGATCACCGCCAGGCGCTCGCCCTTCGGGCGCAGCGCTGCGCGGACCGCAGGCCCGAACGCAGAAACGCCAAAGCTCGCCAGATGGACGATGCGCTTCGATCCGGTGGGATCATGAGGAATGTAATGCGGGCAGCGCACGATCCTGACGCCGTTCTCGGTCGACCGTGCCCATCCGCCGCCGGCAAAATCCGGCATGGCGCGCCACTGCGGATAGTAGGGCTTGCCGACCACGGCCTCGACCGCAAAGCCCAGCCCGGCCAGGCCTTCGGCCATGCCTTGCGTGAACGGGCCGATGCCGACGGCCTCGGGCGCGTAATTGATGCCGACGATCAGGACATTGACAGGATCGTCGCGACTCTCGGCCATCACGTGCCGATCTTCTCGCGCAGCTTGAGCGACAGATCGCGCGCGAACTTCGCCGGGCGCCGCCGCGGCCAGCCCATCGCACGCGCCACCTGGGCTGGAGCCAGCCCCATCGACGCGGCATCATGGCGCGGATCGCAAGCGGGATCGGCCACAATGGCGCGGAACAGATCAGCGAACCCGGTCTTCTTCTCGGCGGGCAAGTGCCAGATCGCGAGCGCCGCGTCGGTCGGCGCCAGGTTGTGATGATGGAAGGTGGTCCACATCCGCCGGATGAAGCCATTTGCGGTGCCTGGCGCAATCCTCTCCAGTGCGTAGATCACTGAAAGCAGGTGCGCTTCCTCGCGCGGGGCGTCTGGCGCGCCGGCCACCAGTTCGGGCCATAGCACCCTGGCGCGCGCCGCGATCGCTCGGGTCACATCGCGCCGAGCCGCGTAGATTTCACCGCCGAAATAGGGCGTTGCCGAGCGCTCGGGTCCGCTGTGTCGCGCCAGGAACCGCGCCATGCCTGCGCGCGACAGCCCGTTGATCGCCTCGTGCTCGGCATGTTCGCTGTGATCGAGTTCGTAGGTTAGCGCGCCATGGGCATCGATGGCCGCTACCAGCCGATCGACCGGCTGGCGCCACACGCAATCGCTGTCGAGCACAATGGATCGCGCAATGTCTTCGCGCCCTGCCAGGTCATCGAGAACATCGAATACATAGAACTGGTTGCCCCATGAAGACACGGCATTGCGCGGCAGCCGATAGGTGATCGGCAGCGCAATAACCTCCACCCCCCACCGCGCGAACAGCGCGGCAAGATCGACTCCATCGATCCGGGGCACGCGGGTGTTGGTGTAGAACATGTGCCGCGCACCGGGATTGAGCGCGAGGCTGGAAGCGAAAAATGCCACCGTACAACGCCAGTACGTCGCCTGTGCTTCGGGCGCATCGGACCGGCCGCCGACTTGCGGAAACCAAGTCGCGTTCGCGGCATCGTCGGCCACGAACCAGGTTATGATCGCGGTGTGGCCGGCAGTACCTTTATCGCAAGCCGTCATTGCAGGATCGAACATGGGCTTCCACGCCATTGGTCGTGCAAGTGGATCGATCCCCCAACGCGCATGTGCTGCAAATGCCTTCCTTGGTCGGGATTCGGTTGTGCGAAACCGTCAACGCTTCACGCGATCCTTTGCCCGTGCCCGCTGGCAAATGCCAGCCAGCAATTGATCTTGCGCGACGCGACCCGCTATGGACCCGGGCATGATGCCAGCGCCCGACATGACTTTACTCTGGCCAACCCCGTGATCGAACGTGCGTACCGATCGTTGCGCCGAAGGCTCTACAAGTCGGGCGTCGCCGGTGGCTTGCCGGCAGACCGCGACTTCAGCCTTGGGGTACCCTTCGGTTTTGAACCGGCCCTGAGCGCGACGCCCCGCGTTGCGGCGATGATCCACATGTTCCACCCTGAACTCGCCGCCGAATTCGCGCTTCTGCTCCATCATCTGCCCGACAACGCTGCGGTCCTGATCAGCACCGACACCCAGGCCAAGCGCCGCGACATTCTTGCGGCGTTCGGCACATGGGACAAGGGCGCGGTCGAAGTCCGCATCGTTCCCAATCGTGGCCGCGACATGGCGCCAAAGCTGACTTCGTTCACCGATCGCTACGCCGAATTCGACCTTGTGCTGTTCCTTCATTCGAAGAAGACCGAATTCAGCACCGCGGGCGAAGGCTGGCGCGAACTGCTGCTCGGCGGCTTGTGCGGCTCTGACACCGTGGTGCGCTCGATCCTGGCGCTGTTCGAGGCCGATCCTGCGCTCGGCCTCGTGTTTCCGCAGCATCACGAACCCATCCGGCCCTTCACCGGCTGGGAGTACAACTTTGCCGCCGCGCGCGCGCTGGGCCGGCGCATGGGGGTGGAACTGCGCCGCGACGGCATGATCGAATTCCCCAGCGGATCGATGTTCTGGGCGCGCCCCGCCGCGCTCGCCCCGATCCTGGTTCTGGGGCTGACCGCCGATGACTTTCCCGAGGAAGCCGCGCAGACCGATGCCACCACCGCGCATGCGATCGAACGGCTGTTCGCGCTGGCAGCCGAGCTGGCCGGCTTCGGCTGGCTGAAAGTGGCGGCGCCGGCCTGCTATGCCAACCGCGAAACGATCGTGATTCCGCGCAGCGCTGCCGATCTGGAAGCATTTATCCAGCGGCCACGGCTGCGCTTGCGCGACACGATGGTTCAGCAGCCGCGTCTACGCTAGCGGATTTTGGCCGGGTTCGGGAACACGTGGCTCTGCAGGCGGAGTTTCGCTTTCCATTTCCGCCAACCTCTGTCGCGCGACGAAGGAAAATTTCTTGCGCATCTGCAGGATCGGCCGTTCGATGAAATGCCAGGAAAACGCAGCGAAAAGCAGGATCGGAACCAGCGAAACAACCAGCAGGAACGGCCAGCTTTTGGTCTGTTCGGGAAACACCATTCGCGTCGCCTGCGTCAGCGGCCAGCCGTAAAGGTAAATTCCGTAGGAGTAATCGCCGCGACGCAAGATCGACAGCAGCGGGATGTTGGTAAGACCGAGAAAAATCGTGATGTAAATGACTGGCACCACGATAAATACGTTGGCGGTCGGGCTTTCCTCGCTCGTCCACCCGCCGATGTACTCGGCCACGAGCACAGCGGCGACCGCACCTGCAAACAACAGTTTCGAATAGGGTATCTGGTATCTGAAAAGGTAGAACGCAATGCCCACAGTGAAGGATATCAGCAATCGCGAACCTCTGGCATAAAATATATAATATGTGATATATTGTGGGGCGAGGCGGATCATTTCTACAGGACTATGCAGCGTCAGTTGCTGACCTTTGAAATCAATCAACGCCAGCGCGATTTCGACGATACCGATGGCCACCGATATACCGACGACCAACCAGCGCTTCCGCAGCAATTGGTAGTATATCAGCACCGAGATGATGGCGTAGCAGCCCATCTCGTATGGTACGGTCCAGATCGAACCGTTCACCCACTCGCCATTGAAAACCCCGGGAAGAAAATAATAGACAAAGCCGAGCAAGTTCGTGAAATACAGGAACAGTTTATGGTCTGTGAAATACTCGCTTAACGGCAATGTCGTGAATATCGGCCCCAGAACCATTGCCGACAGGATCACTTCAACGGCAAGTGCCGGAAATATCCGCAAGCCCCGGTTGATCAGGAAATTCTTGAGTGTCAGGCGCATGGCGCTGCCCGAAATAAGGAACCCACTTAGCCCGAAAAACATGATCAGGATCGAATAGGAAAATATCCAGTCCAGCCCAAACCCGAAGCCGATATCAGCGCCGGGGTTTGCGCCGGCAGCGGACGGGCCGGCCAGCGAGATAACGTGGCGCGTGACCACCGCCAATGACAGCGCGATCCGCATGAAGTCGAAGCCACGGCCCAGACCGTTGCTGTCATCCAGCACATTTCCGAACGATTTCATATCAACCCCTGAAATGCAGTCGTCGCGATTTGCAAGTCCAACGCCCGGCGCGAATTTGCTTGCAACGCGACATGACAGTGCTCGTCCGTCGGGCACCTCATAGCGCAAAGCAGCCAGCTTCCAAGACGACGTTAACGATTGCAAGGCCGCGCGTCCCGATCGTGAACAGCGCCCAGGCAGCGCTTGCGCGGGTCAACGAAATCGAAAGGAGACATCCTCACAACGCCCCCCAAGGAGAATTCGATGATCCCCGCCCGCCCCCCGATGTCGCGCCCGCTCATTATCGCCCTGCTCGCCTCTGCCAGCCTGGCGATCGCCGCTCCCGCCGCGGCCCACGGAACCGAGGCGACCACAGCGAGCCATTCGTGGGGTTGGCTGGGCAGCGCGGCCAATTACGTCGCAAGCTGCCTTCCCGGCAGCAGCTCCGCCTCGGGGAGCCATTCCACGCCTGCAAGGAACACCGCGTCGCACGGCGGCACCTGGTGGTCTTCGGGCAGCGGCGAAACCGCGGAGCATGGCACCGGTGGCGAAAAGGGTATCTGGTCCTCGCTGACCGGCTTGTTCGGCGGTTCGCACGATTCAGACGACAAGCACGGTCGCGGATCGATCGGGCACACGAGCGGCGGCCACGAAACCGATGACAAATCGGGTCACGGGTCTGGCCACGGTTCGATCGGCGATCACGACGGAGACGACAAGGCAGGTTCCGGCAGCACCAGCGATTCCGGTTCAACTGGTTCGGGCACGATAGGCAACGGCGACAATGGTGCAGGCACTGGCGCCGGTTCGACGGGCGAAACAGGTTCCACCACTGCCACCGACACAGGCACTTCGGGCAGTGGAAATATCGGCGGTGCCGCGGGCGGTGGCGAAAACGGCGGCTTCGGCGGATCGCTGGGTAGCGGCGACACCGAAAGCACCGGTAACGCAGGTTCAACAGGCACCGGTTCGACTGATACGGGCTCGACCGGCACCGGTTCGACCGGGACGAGTGGCTCGGCTGGAACCGGCTTGGGCGATAGTGGCGCCGGCGCCGGATCTTCAACCGATGTTCCCGAGCCGGGCATGCTCGGGCTGTTCGGTGCAGGGCTTGTCCCGCTGGCACTGCGCCGCCGCGCCAAGCGCAAGGCTGCGTGAGGAAGCTCTAGGCGCCCGGCACCATCGGCCGGGCAAACAGGAATTCCTCGTCGACCTGCTCACCCACGCAGAAGGTGATGTCGGCGATCTTGGCGAAGCCGTAGCGCGCGTAGAACCGCTGCGCGCCGATGTTACCGCTCCATACCGATAGCTGGATCTCGTCGGCGCCGCGCGCGCGCGCCACCTCCAGCGTCCAGTCCATCAACGCTGCGCCGATCCCGCCGCCGATCCGCGCGGGATCGAGATAGAGCTGCTTGAGTTCGAGCGGGGCCTTCGCAGCCTCTTGGGCAGTGCCGTGTTCGGCCAGCGAGCTTGCCAGCACCAGCTTGCAGAAGCCGAGCAACGTGCCGTCCTCATCAGCAGCGAGGTGGACCAGCATCCCGGGATCGGCAATTTCCGTCGCCACTTTGGCGGGGGTGTGCTCCACCGCCAGGAACGCAGCCAGGTCCTGCGGCGTGTAAAGATGCGCGAACGCCGCACAGAACGCGCGCTTGCCAAGATCGGCCAGCGCCGTTGCGTCGGCAGGTTCAGCCGGACGATAATGCAATGTCATCGGTGATCGGCGCCCCCAAATCGAGGGACCGCCACTAGCCGGATCAGCTACGTATCGGCAAGTGCGGCTAGCTGACCTTCTTGGGCTTGGTGTAGGGCACGAATTCGCCCAGGTTCACGAAGCCGGTCGTGAAATGCGACGTCTGATCGTGCAGGTGTACGATATCGATGCTGCACAACTGCGACGAATGCAGGTTGAGCACCATGATATCGCTATCGTTGAGCTGATCGGCGCCGTTGCGCGGGCGGTTGACGTAAAGCGTGCGGCCCGATTCGTAGACGATCGCGGTCCTGTCGATGATGTGCGACGAGGTGATCGTGGGCAAATAGATGCAATCGACTGGCTTTCCGGCTTCACGCCCCGCCAGTGCCTTGGCCAGTTCTTCCTCGCCGGTCAGTCGCGAGCGGGCATCGGCAGTGCTGGCAAGGCCGAGCACGCCTACGGTGACCGCGGCGGCCAATGCCAGCGAATGGAAGTTCTTGAAGGTCTGCTTCATGATCTGCGCTCCTGTCCGGAAAGATCGAATCCAGCCTGATAATCGTATCATGGAGTCGCTGAACCGGCGATGAGCAATTGGCGCCCAGTCGCGTAGAGCCCAGTCGCGTAGAACCCAGTCGCGTAGAACCCTGTCAGGCCGTCCCGCCCACAGTCAGCCCCTCGATCAGCAGCGTAGGCTGGCCCACGCCAGCGGGCACACTTTGGCCGCCCTTGCCGCACACGCCGATGCCCATGTCGAGTTCCATGTCGTTGCCGATGCCGATCACCCGGGTCAGCACGGTCGGACCGTCGCCGATCAGCGTGGCGCCCTTGATCGGTGCGCCCAGCTTGCCGTTCTCGACGCGGTAGGCTTCGGTGCAACTGAACACGAACTTGCCGCTGGTGATATCGACCTGCCCGCCGCCGAAGTGCTTGGCATAGATACCGTTTTTCACGCGGCTGAGCAGTTCGGCCGGATCATCCTCGCCGCCGCGCATGAAGGTGTTGGTCATGCGTGGCATCGGCGCGTGGGCGTAGTTTTCGCGGCGGCCGTTGCCAGTGGCAGGCACACCCATCAGCCGCGCGTTTAGCCGGTCCTGCATATAGCCCTTGAGGATGCCGTCCTCGATCAGCACGTTTTCCTGGGTGGGCGTGCCTTCGTCATCGATGCTCAACGAGCCGCGCCGTTCATGCATCGAGCCATCGTCGACCACTGTCACGCCCTTCGCGCCCACTCGCTCGCCGATCCGGCCCGAGAAAGCGCTGGTGCCCTTGCGGTTGAAATCGCCTTCTAGCCCATGCCCGACCGCCTCGTGGATCAGCACGCCGGGCCAGCCGGCACCGATCAGCACGGTCATCTCGCCGGCAGGCGCGGGCACCGATTCGAGGTTGACCAGCGCCTGGTGCAGTGCGCCATCGATCGCGCAGTTCCAGCTTTCGGCCTCGAACAGTTTGTCGTAAAGCCAGCGCCCGCCCATACCGAAAGTGCCGGTTTCGCGGCGGCCGTTCTGTTCGGCCACGATCGACACGTTGAGCCGCACCAACGGGCGCACGTCACTGGCCACGAAGCCATCGGCGCGCACGATCTCGATCACCGACCAGCTTCCGGTGAGCGAGGCCGAAACCTGCACCACGCGCGGATCGCGTGCGCGCGCGGCGGCGTCGATCGTTTCGAGCAGCTTGACCTTGGCCTCGAACGGCACCGCATCGAGCGGCGAGGCATCGGTATAAAGATGGCGGTTGTTCTGGCGTGGCGGCGCGGCGGCGGACGCCTTGGCCGGATCGAGCAGCCGCAACGTCTCGCCTGCGCGACGGATCGCGGCGGCGGAGATTTCGTTGGCGTGGGCAAAGCCGGTCATCTCACCCGACACTCCGCGCAACCCGAACCCGGCATCGCGCGAATAATCTGCGGTTTTCAGCCGCCCGTCATCGAAGCCGAAGGCCTCGGACGCGATATACTGGAGGTAAAGCTCGCCATCGTCGCACCGCGCCAGCGCATCGGCCGTCACGCGCTGGGCGTCCTCGGGCGAGAGTTGGCGGTAAAGGAGCGAGCGGGGGTCGGTTGCGATCATCGGGGGGATATAGGGACGAAGTCCCCCGCGCGAAAGGATTAGTGCGCAGCGCCCTCAAGCACGAAGCGCTTGTCGCAATAGCCGCAATCGACGTAGCCGCGCTCGTCGATTTCCAGCCACACCCGCGGATGGCCCAGTGCCGAGGGCTTGTAGGCGCCGGTTGAGCGGATGCCGCTGGCACCATCGCAACTGACGCGGTTGGTTGTGACGGTGACGGTTTCGGGCGGCTTGTTCATGGCCAGCGCCCCTAGCAGGGTTGCCGGGACGATTCCAGACGGTGCTTGCCCCTTTACCACCCCGCAAACCTGCCCCAATAGCAAACGCATGGACACCACTTCCGCCTTTGGCCCAGCAATCCGCATCACCGATATCGTCAAACGCTACGCCCCGTCTGGTGGCGGAGAAGGCAAGCTGGCGCTTGATGGGGTCAGCTTCGACGTGCCGCAGGGGCAGATCTTCGGGCTGCTCGGGCCCAACGGCGCCGGCAAGTCGACGCTGATCAACATTCTGGCCGGGCTGGTCGTCAAGACTTCGGGCTCGGCCGAAATCTGGGGCTTCGATATCGACAAGGACCGGCGCAACGCCAAGCGTGCGATCGGGATCGTGCCGCAGGAGATCGTGTTCGATCCGTTCTTCACCCCGATCGAAGTTCTCGACATGCAGGCCGGGTTTTACGGCGTGCCCAAGGCCGCGCGGCGAAGCATGGAACTGCTGCGCGAAGTGCACCTGGCCGACAAGGCCAAAGCTTATGCGCGCACGCTGTCGGGCGGCATGAAGCGGCGGCTGCTGGTGGCCAAGGCGATGGTCCATTCGCCGCCGGTGCTGGTGCTCGACGAACCGACCGCGGGCGTCGATGTCGAACTGCGGCGGCAGTTGTGGGAACTGGTCAGCGAGCTCAACCACTCGGGCGTGACGGTGGTGCTTACCACGCATTACCTCGAAGAAGCCGAGCAATTGTGCGACCGCATCGCGATCATCAACCACGGCAAGCTGATCGCCAACAAGCCCACGCGCGAAATGGTCGACATGGCGCGCGAGAAGATCGTGGTGCTGTCGCTCGATCGTGACATCGCCGCCCCGCCCGCGCACCCCGCCTTCCTGAAAAGCCGGCTGACCGGCGAACGGCAGGTCGAGATCACTTACAACAAGGACAAGATGAACGCCGGTGAAGTGATGTCGCTGGTCCAGGGCCAGGGCTTCGCGATCGTCGACGTTTCCACCCGCGAGGCGGATCTGGAAGACGTGTTCGTGACGCTGACGAGCGCGCCACTCGAGACAACCTAGGGCAGATCCTTGCGCCGGACCCACACTTTGGCGCGCCGTCGCTCGATCTCGTGGTGGCAGTAACGGCACACGCTGGTGTAGGTATTGCCCCGATGCCGCACTTTGTTGCGCGTCGGGCGGTGCCGGTTGATCATGCAGAGCAGGTTGTTGAACACGGATGGACCTTGCCGGGAGTTTGTGCGGACGACAATCAGAAATTCGAGTTCAGCGCGCGTGCAGTTCGGTCCCGCGCCACCGCCCCTTGCTATCGCGCCGAATCGGCTTGCTGCACGCCCAGCAGGTGCCGAGATAGGAAAGCCCATCCCAGCGAACCGCGTCGCGGTCAGGTCGATGATGATCGAGGATGCAGATCGGAATTTTGAAGCGCATGGCAATATCCACGGTCGCGCTGCACAAACAGCGAGGAATTAAAGTGACTTCGGCCATCAATTTAGGGCCGATCAGGCGCTTCGCTCCCGCATCCGCGTACGCCACGGCTTGCGCCGCCGACCAAAGCCGCCATGATGAAGCGATGCCAAGATCCGTACTTGCCCCTAGAATACCACCCCGCGCCTGCCGGTGCCACCACGGTTTAGCCGCGGTATGAGCCATGACGTGCTGATTGTGGGTTCGGGCGCGGCCGGGCTCACCGCCGCGCTGGTGCTGGCCGAAAAATGCCGCGTGCTGGTGCTGGCCAAAGGCGCGCTCGACGCCGGCTCCACCGCATGGGCGCAAGGCGGCATCGCCGCAGTGCTCGACAAGGGCGATACCTTCGAAGACCACATCCGCGACACGATGGTGGCCGGCGGCGGGCTAAACCGGCGCGAAACGGTCGAATTCGTGGTCGAGAATGCCCCCGTTGCGATCGAGCGGCTGGCAGACCTGGGCGTGCCGTTCAATCTCGATGATGCCACCAGCGGCTCTGTCGGCAGTTCACCCACCGGCGGGAGCGGCGCGCTCCACCTCACGCGTGAAGGCGGGCATTCGCACCGCCGCATCGTCCATGTCGACGATGCGACCGGCTGGGCGGTGCAGCAAGCGCTGCTCAAGGCGGCGCACGCGCACCCCAATATCACGCTGCGCCCCGACATGGCCGCGATCGATCTGGTCACCGATCGCCACCGCATCGATCCGGCGGGAGAACGCCGCGTGTGGGGCGTCTATGCGCTCGATACGGGCTCGGGCCCAAGCGCTGGCAGAGTCGAATGCCTGACCGCGCGCGCGACGATCCTGGCCACCGGCGGCGCCGGGCGCACCTATCTGTTCAGCACCGCCCCGCGTGGCGCCACCGGCGACGGCATCGCGATGGCGTGGCGCGCGGGGTGCCGCATCTCGAATATGGAATTCATGCAGTTCCACCCGACCTGCCTCTACAATCTGGAGGTCAAGAACTTCCTGATCACCGAAGCGGTGCGCGGCGAAGGCGGCTTGCTCAAGAACCCGGAAACCGGTGAACGCTTCATGCCGCGCTTCGATCCGCGCGAGGAACTGGCCCCGCGCGACGTGGTGGCGCGCGCGATCGACCACGAAATCAAGCGGCTGGGGCTCGACTACGTTCACCTCGATATCAGCCACAAACCGCCCGAATTCGTCCGCCACCACTTCCCGACGATCTACGAACGGCTGTTGGGCCTGGGTATCGACATGACGAAAGAGCCGATTCCGGTCGTGCCCGCACAGCATTACACGTGCGGCGGCGTGCTGATCGACCTGGCCGGCCGCGCCGACCTGTTCGGTCTCTACGCCGTGGGCGAATGTTCCGAAAGCGGCTTGCACGGCGCCAACCGGCTGGCCTCGAACTCGCTGCTCGAATGCTTCGTGTTCGGCGATGCTGCCGCCAACGATATCCTTGCGCGCTGGGACAGCTTCAGCGAACCGCCCGCAATCCGCGCCTGGGACGAAAGTCGTGTCGCCGATTCGGACGAAGAAGTGGTGATCAAGCAGACCTGGACCGAACTGCGCCGGTTCATGTGGAACTACGTCGGCATCGTGCGCACCAACAAGCGGCTGGAACGCGCGGCGCACCGCATCCAGTTGCTGCGCGACGAAATCGCCGAATACTACAGCAACTTCCGCGTCACCGCCGACCTGATCGAACTGCGCAACCTGCACCAGACCGCCGAACTGATCGTGAAATCCGCCCGCGCCCGCCACGAAAGCCGCGGGCTCCACTACAACGCCGATTATCCACAAACCGACCCGGCCGCGCGCGACACGATTTTGGTTCCATAGGGTCAAAACCCATTCAGATCACGCGTGATCCGAATGGGTCTGGACCCTAGGGCAATGAGCAAGACCTTGCCGCTCAACGCACCTGCGAACGCCAGCGCATCACGGTCCGCGCCACCGCGTTTTCCTCGCCGCCACGCCGATTCCACAGCAGGGTGAACGACGGATCGCTCGATGCCGGACGCTTGTTGGGTTCAAGATCGTCGAAAGTCGCGCGGATCGGGATCGGTACGCCTTCGCCGCAGATGATGCATTCGCGGTTGCGCAGCGCCTGGATCGAATCGAGGAACCCGCGCGATCCTTCGGGCATCGCCGCCTTGACGAACGCCTGGTCGCGTTCGTTGTTCAATCGCATCGAGATGATCGTGCCGCACTGCGACAGCACGCCTTCGGCCAGGTCCGACGGACGCTGCGTGATCAGGCCCAGCGAAATGCCGTACTTGCGGCCTTCCTTAGCAATCCGCGACAGGATGCGGCCAACCGAAGACCCATCGGCGTTGCGTTCGCTGGGAATGTATCGGTGCGCTTCCTCGCACACCAGCAGCACAGGCCGGACATCGCCGCCGCGCGCCCAGATCGCGTAATCGAACGCCAGCCGGCTCAGCACCGCGACCACGGTCGAGGTGATTTCACTCGGCACGCCCGACACGTCGATGATCGAGATCGGCTTGCCGTTGGCAGGCATGCGAAAGATCTTGGCGATGAATTCGACCATCGTGTCGCCCACCAGCATGCCCGAAAACATGAACTGGTAGCGCGGATCGGCGCGCAGCTCCTCGATCTTGGTCTTGACCCGCATGTACGGAATCGAGCTCGACGCCTTGTCGAGTTTGCCCATTTCGTTGTTGAGGATGTTGAGCAGGTCCGAAAGCAGGTACGGGATCGGCGAATCGACGGTGATCCGGCCCAATTGCTCGGCCAGCCGGTTCTTCATCCGCGCCTGCAGCAGGCACTTGGCCAGGATGTCGATATCGACCTGGCGCTCACCCCCGGTCATCGTCACGAACACTTCGCAGTGTTCCTCGAAATTCATCAGCCAGTACGGCATCTGCAAGTTCGATACGTCGAGCAGGTGGCCCACGTCGCGGAACGCTTCGGGATATTCGCCGTGCGGGTCGATCATCAGAATATGGCCCTCGGGGGCCAGTTCGCAGATGCGGTGCAGGATCAGTGCGGCCGCAGTGGACTTGCCGGTGCCGGTCGAACCGAGCAGTGCGAAGTGCTTGCCCAGCATGTTGTCGACCTGCAACGTCGCGCGGATATCGGCCGAGGGAAACACCGTGCCGATCTTGATCGTGGCGCCGCCGTCGCTGGCGTAGATCTGGCGCAGTTCGGCGGTGGTGGCAGGGTAGATCGGCGTGCCCGGCACCGGATAGCGCGTGACACCGCGGCGGAAGCCATAAATTCGCCCGGTCAGCCGTTCCTGCTGCCCTTCGCCAAGGAAATCGACTTCGGCGGTGATACCACCCCCGCCTTCAAGCGATTTCATTCGCGAATCGAGCACCTGCGTGCGGATATTGGCGACCAGCCAGCGGTTGCCGACCTGGATCTTGACGAGGCTGCCGACTTGCCCGGCCTGGACCAACGAGGGATCTGCCTCATCGGCATAGCTGCGCAAGGCCTCGAGATCGATCGCTACACGGCTGCCGGCGCCGCTGATTTCGAGCACTTCGCCGATCGGCAAGGTGCCATCGGACATATACCCGATCGAACGGTTCGGTGGTGCCACATGCGGCGCGGCAACTTCGACGCATTGCGCAGGATCGGCAGCGCCGAAGCCCCCGCCGTTGATCCCGCCATTGGCCATATCGTTCATTGCAAGCGACCCCAGGCGCCACGATGGCACCACAGCAAACGCTAAGGCCCGAACGGTTAAAAACGGGATAATCTATCGTTTCAGCCAGAGAACCGAGCACTGGTGCAGTTCAAATAAGCGCGAACAGCCGCCCGGCCAGCCAGCCCATTCCCACCGACAGCACCACCGCGAACAGCCCGTAGATCAGAGAGCGGCGCTGCGATGCCACCGCCACGAAGCGTTCGAAACCCTGCTTGCTGACGGTGACGTGCGTGAGCCCCGATGCGACCACTTTGCCCTGGCTGATCGCGAACGTCTCGGCCGTGTAGGTTCCGGTCTGCACGCGCGAGGGCAGGTGGATGCGCGCCTGGTACAGCACCTGTTCGCTGATCGTCACGCCGGCGTCGTTCTGCTGGTACAGCGCCTGGCGGCGCATCAGATCGACCAGCCCCGACGAAAACCGCGCCTGCATTGCCGGTTCGATCACCCCGATCGGCGAAAGCTGCAACCGATCGAGCCCCAATTCGTAAATCGCCGCGGTCTTGTCGTCGACGATCTTGCGGATCGGACGCGACGCCGCAACCGCGTAGAAGGCGGGCGCCGAACGAAATTCGGTGTTTTCCACGTTGACCCAGATGCCCGCAACCTTGCGCTTTTCGCGCAGTACGATCGACTGGGGCGGGCCTTCGAGCACCACCACGATATCGTAATCCTGCGCCGCGCGCGCACCCTCGGGCGTCAGGATCGCGCCGAACAGCAGCAGATCGGCGCCGGTAAAGCCCTGCTGCACCAGCACTTCGTGCTGCGACACTTCGGGCACGAGGATCGGCGCCCGCGCGCCGAGCAGGAAGATCGCGGCCAGCAGCAGCAAGAATCCCTTCACCGCGTAACCACCGTATAAATCTCGTCGGGCCGGTAGCCGAGCCCCAGCGCCATCCGCATCGCCACCGCCAGCACAATCACCGCCAGGATCAGCCGCAATACTTCGGGCTTGGCCTTCTGCGCGAACTGCGCGCCGACTTGCGCGCCCGACACCGAACCGATCAGCAGCATCACCGCCAGCACGATATCCACCGCCTTGGTCGTCAGCGCATGCATCATCGTGGTGGCCATCGTCACGAACAGGATCTGGAACAGCGACGTGCCGACCACCACATTCACGCTCATGCCCAGGATATAGAGCATCGCCGGCACCAGGATGAACCCGCCGCCGACGCCCATCAGCATCGTCAGCACGCCGGTGAACGTGCCCAGCAGCAGCGGTGCCAGTGGCGAGATATAAAGCCCCGAACGATAAAACCGCCAGCGCAGCGGCAGGCTCGCTACCAGCGGATGGTGCCGGCGCTTGCGCGGCGGGATCGGCACGCCCGAGCGTTGCGCACGCAAGGTGCCGATCGATTCGTGCGCCATCAGCCCGCCGATCCCGCCGAGCATCACCACATAGAGAATGTTGATGACGGTATCGATCTGCCCGAGCGCCTGGAGCACGCGGAACAGCACCGCACCGATCCCGGTGCCGAGCACGCCGCCCGCCACCAATACCGCGCCCATCTGGTAATCGATCCCGTTGCGCCGCGCATGCGCGAAGGCGCCCGAAACGCTCGCGCCCGTGACCTGGCTGGCGGCCGAGGCGGCCGCCACCGTCGGCGGGATGCCGTAGAAGATCATCAGCGGCGTGGTCAGGAAACCGCCGCCCACGCCAAACATCCCCGAGAGCACCCCCGTCAGCGCGCCGAGCGCAACGATGACCAGCCCGTTGACCGAGAGATTGGCGATGGGAAGATAAACGTCCATAAGCAGGCCTAGTTTGGTCCACCGGCGTGGACACGGTGCCATGCCGAACCCTAACGGCCCCTCCCCTCCATGCAAACGCCAACCGTGCAATCGTGACCAGATCGCTTCAAAAACCTGCGGATAGCGTGAACGCGGGGCCGCTGCCCGGGGCCGCGTGGCCTGCCACACGCGCCCGATAATCGACCGCAGCGCGCACGCCGATGCGCTTGACCCGGAACGACACCGAAGCGCGCGGGCCCACATCGACCCGGCCGACACCCTTCTGCCCGCCTGCCCAGGCGCCGCCGCCGATCCGCACATCGGCGTTGGAACCGATCCCAAACAGGTGGTGATCGACCACGCCTTGCGCATCGTAAAACGGCGTCGCTCCGTGACCACCGACATACCCTCCCGCCGCATAGGCTTCACCACGCAGGCCCAGTGGCAGCGAGATCGGCGGAAACTGGCTGACCGCCTGCACTGCCGGCCGCACACGGGTGCCGTTGCCATCGCTTTGCAGCCGCGCTTCAGCCTGGAGCACGATCGGGATCGAGCCGATCGGGCGCGCCGACAAGCCCAGCGTGGCCTCGCGGTCGGGCGTGTTCGTCGCGCTCGTCGCGCGCAGGAACACGCTCAGCCGGTGCGGGTCTTCGAGGAACAGGCGATAGAGCAGCACCGCGCCCGACTGGCTGCCGCCATAGCCCGGCGTGCCCGCCACCAACGGCGTTGCGGGCGTTGCGCTGGCATAGCTGCCGCCGCGTTGCAGGAACCACGCATCGCCGGAAAAGCGCGGGCTGGGGCTGATCGATCGGCCGTTCTGCGCGAGCGTCTGGCGTGCCCGGCCCGGATGGAGCAGCAATTCGGGCAGCATCGCCAACCAGCTCCCCTTGCGCGGCGGCGGTGCGGCGGGCGTGGCAGCGGGCACCGCGGCAGCTCCGGCGACGGTGGCAGCCCCGGCAACGGTGGCAGTCCCGGCGACAGTGGCTGTGACACCCGCCGCCAGCCGGAACGATTGGTAATCCGCGCCTTCCGGTGGACTTGCGTCCGGTTCGGTCGATTGCCGCCCCCTGCCCACCGACGGTGCCGACCCGCGCACTAACGCCAGCCGACGGACCGCTCCGCGTTCGGTCCCGCGCAGAAACGCCGGCTGGCGAACCGCACTGTCACGAGCAGGACCCTGCACGAGCCGCTCCAGATCGCGTTCGTGAAGCAGCCGTTGCGCCAGCCTCGGCGCCATCTGGCGCGCCATCTCGCGCGCGGTTTCGATTGCGAGTTGGTGCGCCAGTTCGCGCGGCAACTCGCGCGCAACCTGGTCCGCCACTTCGGGCGACAGCCGCGCGCGCAGATCGGGCGGCAAGATTGTCGTGCTGGCGGCCAGCAGTTCGGCTTCGGCCGGGGCGCGCGCAGCAACCGGCGCCGTTTGGGCCGATTTGCGCACCGGTTCGGCAAATCCCGGCTGCCAGGCCGCCGCCCGCAACAGCACCCACCCAACGATAATCAACACAAGCATCCACACCGGCCGGCCCCTCGTCGCCGGCGCACGGACTGCTGGTGGCACGTGTGTCATCCGCTACTGCCGACAAGCGAGGGCTGTGCGGAAAGTGGCAACGGTTTCGGCGAACCGACCATCGCCGGGTGAGCCAGGTGCGTGGTCTTCACCCTGTGGTTAATAACATACCACAAAGGCTGATAGCCTTGCCCGCTTTATCAGCCGCGGCCACAAGAACAACATGGGAACATACCGCCTTGATGTCGTCAGCGGTTTCGTGCGATCATCGTGGCGAGATCGAGCGTGGATTTCCATCGTGCTTCGACCAGCATGGCGGGACAGATTAGCTGGTAATGTGGGTTTTCTGCACCGCAGACCATCATGGCGGATCGCGTTGTGATCTGGAAGAATGGGTTAGGGTCTAACCTGCCCATTTCCACCGCAGGCTCGGGCCAGCGACTTCGGGTTATCGTGCGCCAGATAGCGTAATGCGGCATCGTGTGCTGAGCATCGTGCGTCGGTCCAGCATGAAGTTTCCATCGCGCCGACCCAGCAGGATCAGGTGCACTTGGCAAAAACTACGGTGCAAGGATGTCTGGTGCCGAGGACGATGCGCCGATCAGGCTGCTTGAGCCATTTTGTGCTTGATGCGATGGACGGTACCAACCCCGACGCGCAACTTCTTTGCCGTCGCATTGATTGAGGTGCCGCGGTCGAGTTCACTCCTGACACGTTCAGCCTTATCGGGATCGAGTGGCGGCCGCCCAGCCTTCTTGGTCGACCGCTTGAGCCCAGCCATAATGCGTTCCCGCAGGATCGACCGCTCAAATTCCGCGAACACGCTGAGCATTGAGAACATCGCTCGACCTGCACTGGTTGAGGTGTCGAGCCCTTGAACGTGCAAGTAAAGCCCGACGTCGCGCTCATTGATCTCGGTGAGGAAGCTAATGAGATGTTGAAGTGAGCGTCCGAGGCGATCGACCGACCAGCATGCGATCAGGTCGATTTCCTTGCGCGTTACCATCTGCATCAGGCGATCGAACGCGGGGCGCTGATCCCGACCCTTGGCCCCCGAGATTCCTTCATCGGCCAGTTCAGCAACGATGATCCAGCCCAGTCGATCGGCCACAGCCTTGAGTTCGAGATGCTGGTTTTCGACGGTTTGGCTGTCGGTCGACACACGGGTGTAGAGCGCAACGCGCTTGGTCATGATGTTGCCTCCATAAGCGATACCGTTTATATAAGCGATATCGGTTATTCGTCAACCATATGATTGGAGGGGTGGTTGGAAGAAAGCGATACCGCTATCCATGGCCGCGTGACCAAGCCAAGAATCTTCGATGAAGCATTTCACTTCCGTGCGCGGGCGGGCACAAAGGCTCGGCTCGATGCCCTGCGCGGTGAAGTGCGGCAGGGCGATTTCATTCGCCTGCTGATCGAGGAAGCGCTGGATCGGCGAGAAGCTGACAATGCCCCTGACCAGCGTGGCGAAGTGCCGAAGGCCTCGAAAAAATGAGCTTCAACGTTGCGGCGCTGGCTCTTGGGATAAGCGTTTTCGCGACAACCAATGTCGACGATGTGTTCCTGCTCACCGCCTTTTTTGCCGACCCAAAGCTGCGCCGCCTTGCCATCATAATAGGACAGTTCGCAGGGATCGCACTTCTGACCGCCGTGAGCATCGGCGCGGCTTTGCTCGCTATTAACATCCGACCAGAATGGACTGCATTGCTGGGCTTGGTGCCGCTGGCTCTTGGTTTCAAAAAGCTATCAGCACTGCGGTCGGGCGAAGATCAAGCCGACCCGACCATTGCTCAAGAGCGGACTGCGCAGGAACGACTTCATTCGCAGGTGCTCGCCGTAGGCGTTGTGACCATCGCAAACGGTGGGGACAACCTCGGGGTATGCATCCCGATCATGGCGACGAGCCCATCGGTGATCCCTTCCTTCATCGCCGTCTTCATTGCGATGACTGGATTGTGGTGCCTGATCGGCTTCCTGCTTGTGCGCAATCCGATGTCGGGCGGGCAGGTTCGACGCTGGGGACACATCGTGCTCCCCCTCGTGCTCATAGGCATTGGACTTCACATCCTGTCGGGCGCGCGCGGCCTAATCGGCTAACTCGGCCACCGCACCAGTAGGCATTGGCCTTCCATTCCGTATTCAACCGATTTCGGAATGGCAAAAATCGAACCAGCAAAATGGCAGTTTTCCGCCAATCCCAAAGCCCAGAATCCGCTACGGTTATGGAATGCTGCCAGCATGCTGAAAACATCACGATCCGCACGACACGATGGAAAAGGCACGATGATGTCTCAATCAGCCCTCAACCCAAAGGCCCCAAATCGACCAATGAGGCGAGGACGATGAATTCCAATGGCGTGGGGAAGCCGCCATGAGATGACGTATCAACGGCTGGCAGAAACCATGGGATGAAGCCCTCCCATTATTCCCTTGATCTAGTACCAGAGCGCAAAATCGATCCAGACCAGAGAAAGTCCAAGTTGCCGCAAAATAAAGAGGACTGCACTTGGGCTTGATCGGTCCAATTCTCTTGTACCATCGATGAACAAATAATTGGCAGCGGCTTTCTTAAAGCTTGTCTAATGCTCCACGCCCATCGCATATACGCTTTGGTGTGCGCCAGAACGTCCGGGCAACGGCGACCTTCGGCGTTTGACAGACGTGACCTCAGGAGGAGATTCTAAAATACTGCGCATTGACGAAATTAGCGAACCTGATGGCTTATTTGATTAAGGTTGTTTGGCAGTATCGGCCCCTATTTAAGGCCTATAGCGTCGCGGGAGAGCATTGCGTATACGCTGGACGACAGCGGGAGTTGCACCTCTCAAAAATTGCTTTGCACAGAAATATTTACTTGGCGACGCCTCGCACGAGTTAACGATATTTTCTACTACTGCTTGTTCCTGTTGCGGAAGATTTTCCAATTCTGCTTGCTCAGACGGATCAAATAATTCAGGGGTGGGTCTACAGTAACCGCGCATTGAGCAATTGTTTCTGATTGCCGCCTGAACTCCTTCCCCGCATTGAGAGTTAATATTCGCCATACCGCGGTCACCGCCTGACTGAAGGGCCCGATTTAGACCTGAACCCACAAAGACAGACTGCATCGCTTCGAGCTTACTACAAACTTGCGACTCTGGTAATGTACGCAGATGGTCAATTTTACTCAGGATTGTAGGTCGTACATCGTCGTATTTTGCTCCGCCACCGCTTGACTGACTAATGAAATTAGCTTCACAGAGGTTCGTAGAAAGTTCAACCTCATATGCAACACATTGCTCCTCAGTGATGCTGCTAGCGTAGCGACTTACGTCCGACGTAGATGGCTTTGGCGCAAGTCTGGTCGAAACCCATACTACACTGAGCGTCAAAATCACGATACCATAGGAGATAAGCGCCAGAGTTTTCGCGTGAGAAGAACGATTTACGCCCGCGTAAATATGCGCAATAATACCTACAAGTAAAATCAGAACCGCCAACGTGACGCCGAACTTTATCAAAAGAACGGCAGTCCCACACGTCAATAATGCCCATCCCCCAAATTTCACCAGCTTTGACATCTTAGCTAGCTGATACTCTCCGCGTTTGTTAGCGGCGGTGGGGACCTCCCCTGTCACAGGGGCAAACTCTGCGGTTAGCTCCGCTTGCCTAGGTTCAGACTTCACTCTACTAATTAGGATCCCGTGATGGCCTCGAAACGCGCTGGCAGGAGCGGTACCGATGATTTTGGCTTTCTGCTCTTCGAACTCAGCTTCGCTAAGGGCTCCTTTCTCCCTAAGTTCACCCAAACGCTCTAAACGCTCGATCCGACCGTCCATAAGTCCCCCCGCATCCCGCACCATAAGCGCACTGCAATTCGTTTGAAGCAAGGATAAATCTGTGCTTTCTGAACCATATGGATAATGACGACTACGACAAGATTGAGCGCCTGCACGCGCTGAAAACCGCAGGTCACTTGACCGACGAGGAGTTTCAGACTGAAAAGGCGCGCATTCTGAACGTTGAGCCAGAGACGGCGATTGAAGATTTTGATTCGGGACTTTCGCAAGGAACCGGACCTGCTCCAAACCAATCTGACGGGCACCATTCATCGAACGTGGGCCGCAATGGCCGCCGAGTTGTGTTTGCAGTTGGGGCGGTGGTTACCGCGGGACTCCTTGCCGGAGGAGCTGCCTTATACTTGGCTAGAGCGTCAAGCATCATTGGGGTTCCGGGCCGTCTAGCCGGTTCCAAGGTTACGACAGGTGCGGCAACTAGTGCGAATCAAAGTGCGGCTGCTTTGGCTAATGATGCCGTTGACCCCGCAGCACGAGCTATTCACCTAAGCAACGAGGCGCTGAACCGAGTGACTTCCTCTGGTGCCAAAGGCGATGTCCGACCTGCAACCTCGACAACGGTCCCTACCAACTCGGCATCTCAGCATCAGAGTGTTGTGGTCGATACAATAAGGTCCGGACAAGGTGCTTTCCCGACACTTAGCGACGTAGTGCTGGTTAACTATGTCGCCCGCTTCGCCGGCGGCAAAGAATTCGACCGAGGTGACAAAGTGGCGATCCCGCTGGATGCGGTGGTCCCCGGATTCGCGCAAGGTCTTGAAAAGATGAAGCGCGGTGGGAAGGCTCGGATCGAAATCCCGTCGAACATGGCCTATGGGGCTCAACCGCAGATCAACAGCAAGACGGGTGCAGTCGTCATCCCCGCCAATAGCGATCTGGTATACGACGTTGAATTACTTGATTACATGAATACTGCACAGCTTAGGGCGATTCAGGAAAAGAAGGGAACACCTAGTGCGTCATCTGAGCCCTGATGCTCAACCATCGGGACGTTCCTCACGCAAATTGCATCACACTGATTAGATGATGTTGAAATATGAGGGAAATTGGCAGCGCAGCGTCAGCAGTTGCTTCGTTACTATTCGGTCCGTTCGGCCCCCGGTCAGATGAGGAATGAAGGCCAAGGGGCCAATCCATTTGGGTTATGAAGATCCGCTTCGAATGACCGTTGATCTCAAAGGAATGATCTTCAGGATTATCCGAAGCATGGGGAACCACGAGAAGTTCGTCGGTATGTGCGAGACCGACGCCGATGATTGGCTTGGGCTGAAACCTCTCGATCCATGATGTCAGGATCGGAAGCGCGCGTCCCTCATTCAAACCTGATAGTCCTCTTTCGAGGAAAAGCCAGTCGATTGGATGGCTTCATTGTCCCACGCGGGAGCGCTGTTGGAACGCTTCTGGAAACATATTGCCCTTCAGATTCCCGGAGCAGCCGCGCTCTAACCGGCGCTTCCAGCGGGCGAATGCCAAATAGACTTTCGGCGATCGGCCATCCAAAGCGGCGAGTGGCTTGAATGCCGCGAGATTTAAGGGCCAGCCAAGTTCAGGTCGATTGAACAATCGGCGAGGGTCTCTGGGCTACCCAATCAATCCACGCCAAGGGCCTTGAAAACAGCATCCACAGGATCGGAGTAGAATGACGTCTGGAATTTCGCGAACAACTCGCCGGGTATCGTGGGAATGTCAGTGACGCTCGACATGGGGAGCAAGACGCGCTTTGCCCCGCTATCGAAGGCAAGCTGCATACAGCCGGCAAGGTTTTCGACGGGCTTCACATTTCCACCAAGGCTCATATCGCCCAGCACGACAAGCTGACCTTGCAGCGGTTTTTGAAGGATTCCCGAACACGCCGCGATAAACCCGGCGAGTGTGATGGTCGTTGTGGATCCGCTGTTCTGCAACTCGACGATGTGCAGGTGATAATCGTGTTCGCCAGCTTTCGACGAACCGCTGATGCGGGAAACGTTTGCCTTGAAATAGTCGAAGCCAACCTTGAGGGCTTCCCTTGCCGCGCTGTTCGATCCAATCCCCGAGACCGCAAACTTTCCATTGCCAGCAGTGATCTGGGTTTCGAGGCGATAAAGCCCAAGATGCCCCCCGGAACCTGTCCCTATCGTGTGCAGCACACCGGGATTCATCGGTCCGTCAGGGATCAGCTTTCCACCGCCCTGTTCGGGCACGCCGATAAACTTTTCATCGCGGGTGTCCTGATCGATGTAGGAGAAATGGACATCGTAAAATTCCATGCCCCCGATTTTCTTTAACTGCTCCTTGACACGCCGCCGCGTTTCCAGAGCGTATTCAAGGCACTGGCGCACATCATCCTTGCTGAATTCCCCATTTGGATAGATCAGTTTCAGCAGGCCTGAGACCGTCTTACGCACGGCAATCGTGTCACGCTGGTTGAGATTATTGCCCAGCTTGAAGAACCGATCAATGGCGTCGGCAAAGCTGCGCTTGCGCATTTCTCGCATAAATTCTGCGAGGTAATCGGTAATCAGGCCATAGCGATTTGTGAAAAACTCGGGCCGCATTTTGGGCACTTCCCAGCCCGGAATATATGCGTGGAAGCGGTCAAAAAAGGCGCTGTCGATCATGACCTTGGGGAATGGTGCCAGCAGGTGGCTGGTCTTCACCAAGGTATCGACGGACTGGTTGATGTTGCCGACAAAGACCATGCTGGCTGAAGCCGAAATGGAATCCCGCCCACGAGCGAATGAGCCGTTTGCCATGTAGCCCTTCATAATCTGGACCCCGTCGGGCTCCTTGAAATTGATTCCGGCGACTTCATCAAAAGCGACGACATCCCACAGGCCAACCAAGCCGACCTGTCGCCGTGACATGTTGTAGAAGAGGTTCGCGACGGTGGTCTGGCCGCCCGAAACCAATATGCTGTTGGGGCTGACCTCCTCATAAACGTAGGATTTTCCGGTGCCGCGAGGGCCAAGTTCGCAGACGTTGTAGTTGTTCTCGACGAAGGGGATCAGGCGCACCAGCAGGTGCCACAAGGTCCGCTCATCCAGCACTGTCGGCTCCATCCCAGTCGAACGGGTCAGAACGTCAATCCACTGCTTGGTCGTGAAGCGTTTGCGAGCCTCAAAAAGCTCTTCCATATCCATGTTGGGCATCTGGATGGGCTTGAGATCGGCGATCGAGAACGGCGATCCCTTTGCCCCTTCCTCGAAAAAATAGTGCACGGTGACGATGCACCAGATGCCACCAGCTAACAACTTCTCGTTGGCCTTCACAAACCTTGTGTCGATTTCGGCGTCCTTGACCCCCAAATTGGCCAGCAACGCCTCATAAACATCGCGCTTTTCGTTTAGCCGAACACTGACCTTATCGATGATCTTGTAGCTGCCTCGCTCGCGAATCTTCGATTTGATTTTCTCGGCCTCGTCGGGCCGGACATAGTTGTCGGCCAAGACCCCTTTGACCGTTTCCAGCCCCTCGCGGATTGTGTCCTCGTCATCCGATGCGCAATAGCTTCCGAGCAAATATTCAAGGACATAGGTCGGAACGTTTGCCCCTTCCTTGACGAGCTTTGTCAGGTCCTTGCGCACCACCTTGCCCGCAAATTGCTGCACCAGAAGCTCATCGACGTCATTCTTGGCGTGTGATTCAGAAGTCATTTTCGAAGGCCAGACTGATGGTGACAGGATGGGGCGGAAACAGATCCAACTGATCGTCGGTGTCGCGGACGATCAAGTGATAGGTTCGATGAGGATCAAAGGACTGATTGGCCAACGTGAGCCAGATATCTTTCTGCCACAGGTTCATGTCCGCGGCCGTTGAATCGAAAGCCAAAACTTCCGCGTTCGAGATCTGCTGATCGCCGTCGTACAGGGCGATTCTGGCGGTCACCGGTTGCACCCGAACCGATGCTGCTTCCGTTTGGGTGATCGTGAAACGATGGCGCGACGTGGTGATCCGCGTGCTGTGGAACAACGGGGCTACGCCTACTTTCGTGACTCGGGTCCGTTCACGGCCCTTGCCTTCACCCCGCGCGTAATTGACGCGAAGGAGAGGAACGCAGATTTCCTGCGGCATAGCACCGCCATGGACGAACCGGCTGCCGCCGACAAAGTGGAAGCGGTTTATGCCCTTGGGCACCCAAAACTGCATCTGCGTTTTGGCGTTTGCAGTGCCTGAGATTTCGCCACTGATTGCGCCATCATTCTGCCCAAGGTTGGTGCCGATGAGATAGCGTTTCTTGGCGATCACCGCCCCTTCAGGTCGCAAGCTGATGGCATTTTTCTGAGCTTCGCTCGGAGCAGCACTCTGGAAAAGGAAGCCGTGATCCGCGGTCACAAGCGCGCGGTTGCAGTTGAATGTGAAGGCCCTGCGGATCAGTGCTGCGATCTCCTCGATCGTTGTTCGCACGGCGACAAAGGTCTTTTCCTCGTTGCCCTTGTCGGCTGTCTGGTCGATCTGATCATGATAAACGTAGATCACTCGATATGGCTTGAAGAAGGCCACCCCATCGTCCTTCTTCATTTCCATCAGGTCGGCAGCCTTGATGGCAATGCCGTTGACCAACTCAAGAGCCTTCTTTCGTGCTTCCAATCCATTGGCTGACTTACCGTCGACCTGCACCGTGCCGTCCGCGGCATATGCCAACTGGGCATGAGGCAGCAGCGCCGACATGCCCAACGCCGTGTAGGAAGGCACTACCCCAAGCATGGAATCGAGTGTGGCCTGATATCTGTCCGTGCCCCTTAAAGCGCTGAAAAGCTCTTGCGCCGCTTCGAAGCGGAAGGCATCGGAAATGATAACAACCATGCGCCTGCCCGGATCGCCATCGAGCACCGGCTTCACTTCCCGCCGGTAAAAATCATACTGGTTGATGACCTCAGGCAGTTTCCATGTCGGCAGCAGTTCGGCCTCTACCTGACGTGTCCACAGGTCGCCCAGTTCGGCCAGATACCAGTTGCCGTATACGTTCTCGATGTGGTTGCGCAGATCCTTCAGAACATCCCAGCCCTGAGTTTCGGCGACATCGGACGCCTCACCAAACAGCCGGTAAAGCTGGTCGAAACGAAAGAGCCTATCGTTGTAGAGCTTCCACGTCTCCGCGGCCGAATTGCTCTTGAGATGCGCCCCCACTTCACCCTTCAGAGTTAGGAAGGCGGCCCCAAAGGCAATGGCATCGTATACCTTGTGAAGTGCCGTCCGGGGCGCGTCATCGGTGGTGGGCTTTTCCGAGTTTGCCCAATAGGCATTCTGCCGGCTGCGGCAGAGATCCGTGATCCGTGCCACGTTGACCGTTTCTGAAGCGTCCAGCACCTCGCGGACTAGCAGCGATGCCAACCGCTTTTCGACCTCAAGAAAGCTATGGACCATTTCCAGATCAGCCAGAACAAAACTGGCTAGCTGTCCCTTGATCTGAAGGTCTTCTGCAATGACCGCGGAGAGCGCATCGTAAGCCCTCTGGTGGTTGCTGGAATCGCGCCATCCATCCATGAACACGACCGCATTCACGCCACCGCCGTTGGGCAGCAGAAGGTGCGACAGCGACACCGGAACCTTGCCGGTCACGTGCCGTGCGAAATCGGTGGCGAACAACCGCAGCAGCAAATTGCGCAGCGAGGGCATTTGATCTGAGTAGCGGAACTCCTGCGCAATGAAGTCCCAGAACGGTCCATCCACCCCATATCGTTGGAACTCGGCCAGCACCTTGCTCTCGGCTGCCAGATCATCGGGATCGAGTTCAGCCATGATGATCCGCAGGATGTGGGATATCTGCGGCTGCGGGGAACGTGCCAACACCGCCATGATCTTGAGATCGATCTGGTAGGGGCCGTCGCTCGGCGCGATCAAGCGGATGAGCTTGTCCATCCGGTCGCGGCTTCCGAAGAAGCGCGCGCGGGCGGCGATGTGAGACTTGAGCGACAAGTCATCGACCAGACCGAGTTCGCGCAGGATCAGCGTGGATTTGTCCGCGGCGAAGGGCGCTGCCCATTTGCGGATATCCAGCAGCATGTCGTGCGCAGAATCGGGCGGGGAGCCCTGTTCGTAGATGAGGAAGCGCCCCTTCGGCTCTTCCATCAAGATCCGCACCTTCTGTCCCAGCGTTGGACCCTCACCAAGCCGGATCAAGCTCACACCATCTTCCTGACAGCTATCAAGGCCAAGGCTGTCTAGTTCCTCGGCAAATTCGCCGTCGCTGTCTTGCCACCACACCACCCGGTTGCCGGCGTGGTCATGGCCACCGCTGGTGAACAGTCGTTTCAGATGGGTGTGAATGTGCGTCAAATCCACGCTTAATCGTCCTCGCCCTTCTTCTTCGGACAGACCTTGTCCTTGAAGGCCAGCAGGTCGCCGAACCGAGCATAGTTAACCTTCACGCCATCATCCAAATCGAGGGTGATGCGCTGGTCGGCCAAGTGGCGCAGTTCCTCGTCAAAGGCGCGGAGTTCGACCACCTGCTTGGCCAGCTTCTCCTTATCGCGGGTCTTGCGGGCCTTTTCCGCTGAAGACGACGATGCAGCGATCTCGGCATCCAGATCGTTGATCCGCTGCTGCAACTTGCCCATCAGTGGGGTCACATAGACCGTCCGCATTCGCGCCAAGGTGCCTTCGTTGTAGCGGTGGAGATAGACCAGCGCCTCGAACGCCTTTTGCTTGCCCGATGAGAACAGCCAGTAGATGGGCCGGTTCTTGTAGGTCTGAAGGTGGTCCTTGTAGAACTGCTTCGACAGGTAAGACCGCAGGGCGGCGCGAGGTTCACCCGCCTTGCCCATGGCGAGACCGTCCATCAGCGTGGTCATCGTTTCCATGACAGGCGCTTTTGGCCAAGCGACGCCGAGGAATTCTTCGATCCGGGCCGCTGCATCGTCTGCAAACCACTGCTCGTCGGTCAACGGAATGATGCCATCGTCGTCTGCCGGGAATGCGCCATAGCGTGATGGATCGAACCCAATGTTGCGCGAGTGTGCATAGATCAGACCCGGCTCAGCCAGTGAGTAGCGGCCCATCATGCCACCCACAGCATACGACACGAGTTCCCGCATCGTGTCGGACTTCAGACGTGCTTCACGCTGCTCATCCGTCAAGTCGCCGCCATAACGGTAGTGCGGATTGCAGGTCAGCGTTATGTCGGACAGCGGAACGTCAGGAGTTAGCTGATCCTGAAGGCCATAGGCTTCGATGAATCGAAAATTGTTCATTTCTTCAAGGCGCTGCATCTCGTTGGTCACACTACACCATTTGTCGCTCAGGCGCTTGTAGTCGTTGGCCAGTGTTGGTGCTTCGTCTGGATATCGGTGCCTAAACAATGGCATTTTTGAGAAGTCCCAAGAACTTTCAAACGAGTCCCAGTCGGATCGCGAAAGTTCACAAAGAGTTTCAGAAATAGCTTGAATTTCTGATTTTCTATCCACACGGGGAACAGGCACTTTACCAACATCACCGGGTTGTAAGTTCATGGTAGGATTGAACGTCTTTAGAAACATGCGTGATGCATTTGAGTTCAATAGAGCGAGGCAAAAATGATAGTTTTCGGGTTCAATAATTGCCGGAGATGCATCATCGAACCAAGTTTGATCTTCATCGATGCGAAAGCTCGGATCACCGGATGTTAACTTGCTCCAAACGATATGTGACTTACCAAAATGAGCTGCTGCGGACAGACCTGCGCCCCCGAAATTTTTCAGCGCGCTACCTTCATTGCGCCAGTCAACTGCATGAGACGCGATACCATACCACTTACGATACCCCCCGGCCTTATTGTATTTCCTCCAAGTCCCTTTGGAGATCAGTTCAAACGAAATCTCATGCCAATGACGTAGAAATCGCGCATTGTCGCCCGTGAAGATACCCTTCACAAGGTTCTTTGCCTGTGCGCGAAAGAACTTTCTGTCCTCAAAGAGACGAAAAACTTCATTTGGAAACTGAAACGCTATTGGACCTCCCGGAATGTTTTGGAAATCCGCGACACTTCGTATTTTTGGTGAAAAAGTTTGCTCGCCTTTTAGTCCAGATAGCAGGCGAGGAGACTGCTCCTCAGCATTGCCGAGATACCCTAAGTCAAAATAACTACCATTATAACTGTTAGATATTACCGATTTTTGTAATGTAAACGTGCATATAGGAACAATGGCTGACTGAAAAAATGACGTATATGATGGTTTAACCAAATTGCGCAGATTTAAAGTTTCAAATATAAATTTTCTCAGATCCTCGTAACTTGAGAGAAACATCCAAACAAACGGGGTCATAAATGCAAGCCGACCGTTGGTCTTCGCGAAGACAAAATCTCTAAAAATAAATGCTGCAAATAAGTCAGATTTTACTTCCTCGTAGTGCTCATGCAAATACTGCTTCAGGTCTGTATTCATACCCTTACCGCCCATGTAAGGCGGATTGGCGACCACACAGTCGTAGCGGCCACCGATCAACCAAGCCTGTTCGACCAGCGGTTTTAGCGCCTCCTGCGCATCCTGCTGCGCCTG
Organism: Novosphingobium sp.; assembly: GCF_025351285.1. Classification (GTDB taxonomy): domain Bacteria; phylum Pseudomonadota; class Alphaproteobacteria; order Sphingomonadales; family Sphingomonadaceae; genus Novosphingobium. The sequence goes on along the minus strand of NZ_JANXWG010000048.1, from coordinate 18,493 downwards.
TCGAAGCAGCAAATCCCCCGTCAGCGGCTTTGCAAGCAGCGCATCGAGCAATGGCAAGCTCTGCTTCACAGAATCCGGCACCGTGATCAGCGAGCCAAAGGTCTTGGCACCAACGAACAGCGTCACCAGTGCCTTGATCGCCTTGGCCTCAGCGGATGTCGGCTGCTGGGCCGACAATGTGGGTTGGGACAAAGTCTCTGGCAGCAAATCGCCGCTCGGCACCATTTCAAACCGCAATTGCGGCAGCAGCGCCTTCGCCAGCGCATCAGCATCCAACCCATCACTGTCCTGCAAGGCCAGCACGTTCAGCTTTGGCGGATTGCGCAGCACCGTCCGATCATCGGCGCAGGCTTTCATCAACAGGGCAAACCCTGCCATCTGCGCCGCACGATCATCGATATCCAGACCGAACAGGTTCTTCGTGAGGATCGCTCGCGCCGCTTCCCGCTTGGTGTAGCCCCGCTCCAGATAGATCGCCCGAAACAGATCATAGGCTTCGACCAGAATGTGACCCGACCCTACCGCTGGATCGATCAGGGTAATGGCTTCCGGATCAAGCTGCTTGGGCGTGATCGCATCGATCTGGGCCTGAACCTCGGGCGTCTGCTCAGCAGGGGCGATGTAATATTCCATCCCCGCGCGGACTGCGCTGTCAGGATAGGTCGCCAGCCAATGCGCGCCAAGGGTGTTCTGGACCATGTATTTCACGATCCAGTTGGGCGTAAAAAGCTGGGTGGCGGCGGGGATGTCTTCCGACTTCACCACCTTCCCGATCACCTGATCCTTCTTTTCCGAGATGTAGAACTGGTAGAGCCAGCCAACGATCTCGATTTCCTGCCATTCGGCCTCATCGATCTCGTTCACCAGCTTGCGCACGATGCTATCGGATTGCAGCAAGTTTTCCGGGAGTAGCAGTTCCGTCTCGTCGTCGATCCGCTCGAACAGGAATGGCATGGCGCGGTGCAGATCGTTGCATTGGGCGATCAGCAGCTTCCGATAGATCTGCTCGTCCTTGGTGCCGTCCAACTTGAGATTGACGATCTCATCCCGGTCGATGCCGGGAAGGTCGATGGCGACTGCCTTCTCAAGGATTTCGGGTTCATTGTGACCAGTCGGGTTGGAAAGAACCCGACAGCCGTGATCCAGATAGTCGTGCAACTCCATGTAGCGAATGGCGAGAAGGCGGTTGAACCACGTGTAAGCAACAGCTTCCATCACATGCGCAAACCCATCACGGGCAATGCGCGAGATCAGTCGACCACGCTGGCTGGCGACAGATCGCGGGAATGCCTTGCCGTTGAGAATGAACAGGTCACCCTGAACCTCGCCGGCGACATTTCCTTCCTTCGTGATGCCGAGCAGGGCCGCACGGTTGGTGACCGCCTGAATGAAATCCAGTCGGGCTTGCGGGGCATATTTTTTGAGGACGCTGCGGTTGGAAGCCATGGGAATCTGAACTTTCAGAGAATTACGACACGGGCGTTGCCAGCGATTGCGTCTTCAAGGCGCTGGCGCAGCGCGATCAGATACTCATCCACGTCCTCGCGGGTTTCGAGATAGGGCTTGGAGGCAGGCAGCTTCGCCGAGATCTGCCGACGCGGCTTGAAATTTTCAGGTGCCTTGACCTTGGTAGGTGATTGGAATGTTGCGGCAGTGGGCTGCTTGACCTTCGACTCTTCCGATTCAGGCGAAGCCGTCTCGGCTGCCCTCTTCGCCGCCTCGACCGCCTTCTCAATTTCGGTTTGCGCAACCTCAGTCGCATCGTCCGCTTCGGTAACAAGGTTCGTCAGTTGCCCAGACCGGGTTTCGCTCTCGATACGTTTGCGAATGTCTTGGATCGGCTTCAGGCACTGGTGCGAGAAGTCCGGATCGACGCCAATTCCGGCAAGGTCTTGCCTGATGGTCTCGATCAGAGGATCTACTTTGGCCAAGGCCTCTGCGCGACGCTCCGCAATCACCGCATCATTGGCAGTGCGGAGGGTAGCAATCAGCGGCGCGCTTTCCCTGATCCGACCATACGGCTTTGGATCATTCAAAATTGCCCGAACCGTTGTTAGAGGCGCTGCGGCTTCAGGATCCCGAGATAGGAAGAAGCCATTGGGCTCAAACTCCCTCGTGTATGCCGCACGCAATGCGTCCCATTGCGGCCGCTGCTGGGTGAAAAATGTGTCCAGTCGTTGATAGCGCTCACCGGCATCCAGCAGGTCGTCCTGATGTGCCTTCACATGTGCGAGGAATGCGAAGCTGTCCTGATTGGCAAGAACCTTATTCAGAATGCCTTGGATGTCTGCAATTTCATCGGATCCGGGATAGTTCCCGGTCGTCACCAGCGCAGACCAATTGCCCAGATTGCGGGACTGCTCATCGAAGCGGGTGCGCAGCCACGCATGAAGATCATCCTCGCCCTCGGGTGCAGCCACGCCAAACAGGTTTCGCGCAAGCGTTCGAACTGCCTGAATATCCGCTCGATCGACCGTTTTGCGTCGGGACAGGCTGACCCTGTTCCATTTGTTGGACCCTTCGATCTGGCCGTAAATTTCGCCCGCCTGCAATTTTCCTCCATTGGCATGGAGTTCGATCTGCCCCGCCTTGAACAAACGGCATACCAGCAGCAGGGTATCGTGTTCTTTCCAGCCATATGGATGACGTGCAAAGCGCTCGTTGATCAGCGAGCCCAGATTGACCGACTGGCTGCGCCCGGACAGCAAATCGACAAATTCTAGCACGTCCTTCAAGGCGTTGGCATTCTGGCTGCCGCCAAGCAGATCGAGTTCCTCACCCGAAGGATCAGCCAGCACACGGCGGATTTCAGTCATCGGATCATTCGGCGAATGCTGAATATAGGACAGCTTGCTGTAACTGTTCTCAACGAGGTAACGGAGGCCGGCATCGACTGCCGCCTTTGGTCCACCAGTGAAGGCACGCTCGTTACCCAGAACGAAGAACTTCGCCTCTTCCAGCATCTGTGTGAGTGTCGCATTGATGCGATTTCGGCGTTGGGTGTTTTCCTGCCGCTTGTCGTCGTGAATCCGCTTAGTGGTCAGCGGAAGCGAGCCATCGGTTTTCAAGCGCAGGTAGTTCTGAGTCTGGATGTAGGCTTTGATTTCATCTGCCAGTTTCTGGTCATCGCGCAGCCTGATGACCAGTTGGCCGACGCTCCCCTCCATGCTCATTTCAAGACAGCGAGGATCGGTAAATGACGCAAAGTCCGGGGCAAGCGGGGTCAGGACAGATAGGGTTAGACTGCCCTCGTTGCGGGTGCCGACGGGTGCCAAATCGATGAGACGCGTAAGGTCAAAATCTTTACCGTTCCCCGCGAACCGATAGCGGCGATCCTTCAAAACATCTTCGAAAACGACCTCGCCCAGCAGCCTGTGCAGGTCCGTTTGGCTGTAATCCTGATCCTTGATTTCCTTGTTGATGTCGCGCTCTTCGTTGGTCAGGAAGAAGTAGAGATCCCCGTTCCGGCTGATCAGGGTATCGCGTTCAAGCCGCAACAAACTCTCTTCGATGGCGCTGCGCAGGGCTCGTTTGTCAGCATCGACTTCATCGACAAAGAACGTGACGAGATTGTCGATATTGGCCGGGACCTCTTCGACATACCGGATAAGAAACAGCGTTTTCAGCACGCGGGGATCGAAGGCTGATCGATCGGGAATGCTATCGACGCGGCTAATGGCAGTGCGAACGACGCCTTCAAGGAAGCTCTCGATCGACGGGTAAAATGAGTCCAAAGGAACCAGCGCGCCCACTGGCTTATCCTTGATTTCCAGTGCCGCGGTCTGGAATGCGTCGAGCATCGATCGCTCGCCCTTTGAGAGATGACCGCCCGTTGCGCCAAACTGGCGGCTTGCTTCGAAGATTTTCTGTACGAGCAGGAATTGGTAGGGTGGGAATGGATAGCAATCGACGAAACTTTCGGCGTCAGTAAATGGACGCAGGGTGATGGATGGATCGCGGAAGGTGATCTGATTTCGAAGGATATCGCCCTTAGCGCTGAACATCGCCTTCAAGACTTGCGTCGCGTCGGCAGTCTTGGACAGCAGCCGGCGCTGAATGACCTCATCGGCATTCGACCCTGAAAGGGTCAGGCGGGTCGTAAAACGCCCCTGAATCTTTGAGAAATCCTTGCTGTTATCCTTGCCAAAGCCACCGGCACCGACAACCGCCTCGATGTCCTCCTGCGAGGTTACCACCACCCATGCGCGACCGTGGCATTTGGTCCCAAGTTCCTCGGTAACAGTCTGAAGGTTCAGCATAAGCTGGGTCTGACCGCCGATGAACTGACCGACCTCATCAACAAGAAACACAAGGCGTTGGTCGCTGCCCTTCTTGTCGAGGTATTGCTGCACCCATTTGGCAAAGTTTTCGATCGTGAGAGCCAGACCCTTGTCGAGGTTGTCGACAAAGGTTTGGGGGTCCTCAATCCGCTGGTTCAGGACCTTGCTGAGGGCATCGCCAACTTCAGTGGCATAAAACTGGTAGGAATCCCGTTCAGCGACCCAGTCGAGATTGTGATCGGATTTTAGCGCATCAATGAAGGCTTGGTATTTGCCCTTCTCATCGAGGAAACGCTCCATGTGGGCGACCTCTGGATGATCACCGCAATATCCCACATGCTCGTTGAAAACCTTGAGGAAGACCTGAAGAATCGCATCGCGGCTGTGGTTTTGTTCAGCCTTGCTGTCGATATTGAAGAGGATCACCTCGGTGTTGGCCTTGGCCAACCGTCGCAGATCGCCCTCAAAAGCGCGGTCGCCGGTAACTTTTTCTACAAAGAAATCCAGCGGGGTCTTGGCCTCCTTGCCCACTTCGATGACCGGCTGATTGTTGAGGAGGTAGGACAGGATTTTGATGAAGTGCGACTTACCAGACCCAAAGAATCCTGAGACCCAGACGCCCATTTTGGCGGACACATCAGCATCTTTTTTGCGGTCCATGCCAAGCAGGAACACGTCAACAAACCGCCGAAGATGTTTGTCGACCTCCTTGGTGATCACATATTCTTCAAGCTCGTTATAAGCTGCATCGCTCTGGTCAGCCTTGATCACACCGTTGATTGGACGGTTGATGCGCTTGTCGAAAATATCTTCGATTTTCATGGGATCAATCCACCAACCTAAAAGCGCGATAATAGGGAGTTTCTTGCAGGTCGCCGAACAGTTGCAAGGTCTGACCGTTGAACCGTCCGGGGAAAAACAGAACGAGCGGGATATTGCTCAGCAGGGGTTGCAGATTGTTGAGCAAACTGTGGGTTCTGACCAATGGGTAAGCTGCACCGACGCCCGTCAAAAACAGCATGTCGGGCGTCTGGTCGGCAAACTTCGCCATTAGTGCCGACGCTACCTTTCCCGGCTCCAATGGCCCCTTAAGCGCATTCAGCAAGGCCGGAACACCTTTGGCAGATTCCATCGCGAGCGCTTTGTCGTAGAGGCCGCGGCCCTTCAGTTGCTCGATGGCCAAAGCGAACACGTTGACATTGCTTATGTGCAGATCAGTTTTCCGAGCCACGTCATCCAGCAGCCAATCAATGTGGTCGGCCACTCGGCGCTCCGCCGTGGGTGGGTAGTCGAAGGCGTAGAAGGGGACGTCCTTACCAAGGCCGCGCCCCTGCAAAAACTCGTCGGAGATTATGCGCTGGCGGATTTTGTCCAGCCTAGCTTGCAGGTCAGTCATAAGAACACCTGCATGGCGCGAAGCACTTCGTCAAAGCCTTGATCCTTGAGGCAATTCAAGACCTCATGCTCATAGTGGACAGGCTGAAGCATCGGCTTGCCCCCTTCGGACAGCATTCCAACTTCCGTCAGAATCCTTAAAACGCTGTCACCGAGCTTGTCCGTGGTGGAAGCCGACCAATCCGACATTTCGGGGTCTCGCTCGTGACAGGAAGCTACGAACGATCGCCAGTGGCTGCGAGTTATACCCAGATCCCCAGACAGGAAACGGTCCCGCACATTAATCGCCAGAAAATCTCGCAGGAGGGGGCTGTGGGCTATCGCGGATGCGAAAACGGCCTGCGTGGCAACAGGCTTCGTCCCATCACGCACTAGCGCCCAAAGTTCCGGCGTCATGAACTTCAGCCGAACCTTGATAAGACTCGCTTGGCGTTTGGCCGTGCCAATCGACGTTTTTTGGAGAACATTCTCCACTTCGATCGCATGACGCCACGCCGCCGGCGTAAGCCGCTGCATGAGCAGATTCGCAATGATTCGCGACTCATAGACCTTGAGCGAACCGCCAGCGATATCGGCCTTGTACGGCAAGCGGGATCCTTCTGTTGGCAGAACCAAGTGCCCAGCCTACCAGATTCAAAACGATTCTGAACGGGGAATGGCCGGTTATAAGACAGAAACGAAAGTCCGCCGCCTATATTCTTCTCGGCCAATCAGGTTTGGAAATCAAAGCTGAGCAAGCTCCCGATTCACATCGCGCGCAGATTGCTGCGGAGCCATCACCATCCCCGGGATCAATCGACAAAATTGGGTAATATCGGCCTCGTCGCATCCAGCGCAGATCAGCGCGATGGTGAATGGCACTGGATGAGCGAACCGCGGATTTGGCGAAACGAAGGTGAACCGACGTTTCAGAAAAACCGTTGTAGCGTAATTGCTTGCTCTAAAGGCGAAGTCTTTCAAATCCAATCTGGACGCAGGCAGCATGAAAACCAGCTTGCCAATCTCTCCACCCTCGAAATGGTCGAGCGCCTTGGCCAGCCATGGCTGCAAATGGGAAAAGGGTGGATTGACGTAAGTCAGGCCCTCAGACGCCCATTCAGCTACCAACCCATCCTCGGGCAGCATTATCTTGCGTGACGCCGTGATCGGCGCGTCTGCGTGAGAGCAGGGATCAAGTTCGATAGGACCGAATGCTGCTGTCAACGCCGCCAAGATGTGCGGCGGCGTGAACCGCAGATCGCGCTCGGAATCCTTGAGCTTGTGATAAGTCCAATGCGAGCCAGCAACTTCTTGGCGCTCGGCGTCTGGGGCAAGTACCTGCAACATGGCTGTTAAACTGGCGACGCTTCCACGTCCGGACTGGACCGCCTGCACCGTTCGGATATCTAGACCCGCCCGTTCCGCCAGTCTCTCCACCGACCATTTGCACCGAACCTGCGCGTAGCCGAGTTGCTCGACCAAATTGCCGCCCTTGGCGACATTTTTGATCCTGATCTGCAACGTGTCCATCGCTTTCATTATCAGGTCGACGCTGCCTGATCCGACTTCGAGACGCGCGATGGCTCCGCGGTCAACACCCAATTTTTCGGCGAGCGCAGACTGCGATAAACCATTTTCCCGACGGGCAGATGCAATTTCGGAACAGAGATCCATGCAGGCTTGTATCACATTTTGTACTACCCCGCCTGCCTTTTGATTCAGCCAGACGGATCAAGGACTTTCAAAACCTCGAAGAAGGCTCCCCCATCGGAACAGCTTCTCGGTGAGTGGCGCGGTAGGCCGCTTCGCTTCGAAAGCCTCGCCGCTTTGCAGCTTCGGCTAAGGATCGCTTAGCGGCTTTGCCGCCTTCGCTTTCACTGCTTTTTTCGGCTAGGTGGTCTTCTTTCGGCCCTGTAGGGGCTTCATAAAATACTGAGAAAATATTTGTGACAGATATCCCCCACAACTAGCAGTTGCTTAGAGTACTATAAGGAAACGCCAGTTGTGGGGGAAACCAATGACAACCGATAAATTGCCTCATTACGTGCAGTGACGGCGTTTACGCCGGAAATTTACGACCAATGGATTTTATCTATTTGTGAAACGCACAATTATATTGACGAGCACCAACTCCTACCTGTATAATTTGGTAACAGACGGGAGAACTGCACGGGGTCATGTCCATGCAGCGCGATTTTATCTCTCTTGGGTCCTTCTCCCGTCGTTTTCATTACAAGGGATTATGACAGGAGAGCAATGACCCAACACATAATTGATCGGATCAGTACGACCATTGGTAAGCGCGCAGCGCTTCGTTTCGAACTCGCATTCCAAAAAAACTCAAATATATTGTATGAGCGAGCGATTTTTCCGCAACTGGCCACTGAGATCGGCGATGAATGGTCCTATCTCCCAATCGCGCCGGTAAATAACTGGCTTGGTCGCAGTCCGACATATACATTCGACGTGTTTGACGGGAACACCCAACCGACGAGCATGCAGTTCTTTCAGAACCCACTGAAACTTATCATTCCCGAATTGGTTGAAGACGATCAAGGTTTTTTGAAATCCGAATGGATTTCGCCAATGAATCGTCCTGCACTGGGCACCCATCAGATTTTTACATTTGAATACGATGATCCTGATCCTGCGTTTTTCAAAGAGCAGATGGGTTGGTTTACGAGTCCGAAGCACCCATTGGATTGCAAAATGGGGGAACTCTACAAAAAGCTCAAGGTTTTCCCCGACTTCGAAGGGATCACTGTAGTCTGGTCGGGAAGCAAATCGTTCCATATTCATCTGGCGTTTGCCACCTATCTTGCCAGAAAGGCCGGGATATGTGCCAATCTAAGGGATGGTCACACACAGCATTGGATGAAGGTCCTGCAACCGATCGTCACCGCGACCTTGCCCGCAAATGTTCTGCCCGACGACCGACTGAAGGCACCCGACCAGCTTCGCCGACTCCCATGGGGCACTCGGGAAATCACCAGTGAGGGGCACATCCTCGGCTTTCCGATTGGCACCAAGGTCCCCCAAGTTGTCATCTGGGAGCACTGGCGCAAGCTGACTCCGTCCGGATCGTCGTTCTTTGATGCCGAGCTTTTCCGGAGCGTTTCAAGGAAGGCATCCACCAGAGCGCGCGCTGATGACAAGACCGATCGGCCCGCATTGCCGATCACCAGCCCCGAGATGGCATACTGCACAGCGCAGATGAAGTTGCTTTACCCGTCACCCCCTGTGCTGGGCAGACCGATTTTCGCTCGGTTTGAAAACGACAAAGATGGCCTGAAGGCGTTGTTTTTCAACACTCTGTCGGATGGAAGCCCGTCTTCCATATGCATGGCTGATCGAGATCGAATTCATGCCGTTGGTCGAGGAGCGGGAACCCTCACGGAGATTCTGCTCCCGCGCAAGCTGGAGTGGATGATCGACGACTGGTGCGCGGAATACCAAACCTGCATCGACGAAAGCCAGACTGAAGCAGAGCGCAATTTCGCGTTGGCCGCTTTGGACAAGAACAGCGCAAGCCGAGCCATGAAATCCATGCTGCTCAAAGTCGCAATCGGGCCCGACAAACTCAGTCTGGTATGCGCGGCGGAGGGCATCGGCAAAACCAGTGGGCTTATGTCCCAGCACTGCACCATTGACGAAACCCTGTCGATCAAGTGTGACGGCACTATCATGTATGCGAGCGGCGAGTATGAAAACGCCGTTGAAAAATGCGAGGCATTTAACGCGTTCGGATATGACCGGTATCGCGGCATAGTCGTGAAGAGCTTCACCAAGCTTTACGCTGAAAATTGCAAGCTGCGTGGGCTCGAACCCATTTCTATCACGCAGGCGGCGGCAGGAAAGTTCGATTCACATCTCGCGGCGATCAGGCATAGGCATGCGGCGGTCTTGCAGGATATTGAGGATCACTATCGGCATCTGTGGCACTGCGTTGGCGATCGCAAAGCCGTGTACTTCACGGTCCATGATGTTGCCCACGGTTGGGCCCGCAGCACGAAAACCAGATTGATGGCAGCACCGGGTTACTGGACCGATCAGAACGATGAAGGCCATGTCGCGCAGTGCAAGGCAGCGACCAATGTGAGCCTACTGATCCACGACGAGGTCGCGCCGCACAATCTGCTGGACATGGTGCGGACCCCGCATCTGACTTACGTCAACGCTCTGAAGGCCAACTGCGATCAGCGCTGGGATGGGCTGTCACTCTCTGACAAATACCGCCGATGGGACCGCTTCAGCGACGTACAGTCGAGCCCAGTGGCCTTTGAAGAGGTCCTGAGGCTGGCGGAGTTCGATGACCAGTGGCGTCACGTCAAAACCGCTGACAGCGGCGAATACACGATGGGTGAGAAATCCCCATATGCCGCCAAGCTGGATCGGCCGTGGTCAATCAGGGAGCGAGCTTGGCCAACATCCAGTGCGTGCAAGGTTATCATGTTGACCACCGAGACCGTGCCGCTCACGATTGCACGGAAGGCAGCGGCAAGCTGGCAGACGTATGATCTGCAAACGCCTGCGATCCCCAAGCACCAGATCATCACCCGCCGTGAGAAGGATGTACGGGGCGATCAATTATGCGCCAAGGCCGAGAAGCTGACTACTGCGAACCCCAACCTTGTCGTCATTACCAACGGTGCCGCTTCCAACCCAAACGCCGTCCCCCCTGTGACTGCCAGAGGATCAAACAAGCTAATCGGCAAGGATGTCGAGCAGTTGGTAAACCACTACACCCCCGGGCAGTTTGAACAACTTGAAGCTCTGAACGCATATCTTCGCACAAAAAATATGATCGAGCTTACACACGTGGATCAAATTAATCAGAGTGCTGGACGAAACATCGGTTTTAGGCTGAAAGATAACGTAACTCACACGTTACGGATCAATTTTTATCTTTATGCAATGATCGCCAATAACAATCGACTTCGATACAGACTGAAAATAGTCGAAACCAAATCGTCGAAACAGGCAGCACGCACATAACGACTAAAGATCATTCGCTTGCTGGCAACCATGTTATTTCATAAATTGAAGCTATAACTTTAACTTACGACATATAGATTACCCGTCCTTGAGTTTAATCTAACACATCTATAGAAAACAATCGAGAATTCACTGCTCGTAATCAGCGTGAATTGTCACAAGCTTTACAATGTTCGCGGTTTTATCTTCAATTGCCGTGCCCGCGCAAGCTGAAACATACTTTCGCTCGCCACGTTCCACCAGACAAGCCGCAGAGTCGCTGGCGCACGTGTCTGCGGATGATGGAATCAAAAGTAAGTTTCAGGCCAGTTCCGCCTAAGCGAACGACCCGTGAAGTCCCATTTGTGCCAATAATTGGCAGATCTCGGGGCTTTTTGTGCGGTGCGCCGTCGTTGGCCTTTCATCTTTGTTGTTCCGAAATCCGCGGGTGCAAGCCCGCGCACCTCATTTTGCGCGGCGGTGAACGTATCCGCCGGAATGTTAGTTTTCGAATCGCTGAGGCAAGAATCAATGTGGAAGCCCAAGGGCGATATATTTCATCGCGATCACCAAAAAATACCTTGTAAACGTTCATCGTCGTGGTCGCGCATCATCAGCGCCCCTGCGGCCAGTTACAAATAGTCTAACCGACTATTATTTACCAACGTCCAGTTTACACAGATATGACTGCAAGATAGCAACTCTTCCGTCCCATTTATTATAGTAGTTATCCAGCCCGAAAACCAAAAATCTTTTTTTCGATGAAAACGGGCTATGGTTTTACAAGCGTCAATACTCGCTGTGTTATGCGGCCAATACATACTACCTTTTTATTTATGGCTGATTTGCGCCATTGCGGCCATTTTCAATTTCGTATCGATATAAAATCATTACAATAAGCCGCGTTACTGGGCGCAGGTTGACACGCTAATAAACAGGTCTAAAAAAGCATCATCGAAACGACACAGGATCACCTAATGAAAAAGTTTATTGTAAGATTGAACTGCAGCGCAGCAGTTGCACAGGCGGAGGCTTTTTCTATGACTAAAAACAAAGTCATTGATCACGCTACGGTGCATTACCGAGGATTTCTGAATCACCGAAAGGTCGATAATACAACTGTTTGGATCAATGCCAATAGCGCTAGGTTCAAGCATAACAACAAAATTATCAGGGTTTACTTGAGTTCAAAGACACTAAAAATTGTCCAAGCCGGAAGGAATGTTTTGTGAGTTTTGTTATAATTCCATATTTCGCTCATGATGAGTGGCTAACTGCCGTTTACACATACGATTTTGTGTTCAAAGACTTTGGTGTTGGCGTCGAGCCGTCGCTGAACGGTGGGTATGATGTTGCGATCAAGTCCCCGCCCGTCCGAACGTTTGAAGGCGCTCACGACGAGTTGATCGAACACATCAAGGCCGAGGTTGCAAGCGCCAAGGCCCCGCTGGAATTGGTCGATGTGGATCTGCACTGTTCAACGCTGGAAGAGTGCCTGCACGCCGCCAACGATAATCAGCACGTCAGCATGTGGTTCGAGTCATTCATCACTGAAAACTCACTTGCGAAGTTCATTGATGAAAACCGCGATCCGGACAATGAGGACGCTGACCCTGCATTGGCGGATGTAGTTCACACCACGGCGGTGCATATCGGTTGGTTGCCCTACGGGTCCGAACTGGAACCCATGAAGGAGGCCGCCAAGTGAAAAACTCAAAAAACCGCCGGGCGGAAGCAGCAGTCCTGCGGGATGCGAACCGTCAATTTTTTCGGTCTACCTTTGGCTGGCTAAGCTCTCCGCTCAGCGCAAACCGTCGCCCTGCCAACGACGATGCGATTGCGCAATTTGCAAAGGCAGACAAGCGTATCTCCGCATCGGATGACGCCTTCATGGATGTCCTCGACGACGAATGGTCTACTGCCTCCACCATCCGCAATCGCCTCGCCGGCGTCGGTATCGCGGTATCCATCGGAACCATCTACAATCGTCTGCGCGCTCTGACAGCCGCCAATTCCGCGCGACTTGAGAACATCGATGGCCCAGCGCGTTGGCGGATCAGGGCGACGGCTGCTGACGTCGGCGATGTCGGGCACATCGGTTCTCCGCCTGTGGCATTGCCCTCGCTTGATCAGGCTCCTTGGACGGTATTGCCCCCGATTCACCATGGCGATTTGACCGCCTCCAACGGCAACGTATCAGGCGTAGCTGGATCGGCCGCCGAGATCTCCCATCTACCCCTGCCGCCAGTGCCAAAGGCGATGCCGATCAAGATCGGTGATTGTGCAACGATCTATCAGGGCGATTGCCTCGAAGTCATGCGCTCGATGCGTTCAGGGTCTGTGGATCTGGTCTTCACGTCGCCTCCATTCAATCTCGGTGTTTCGAGGGGCAAGAAGCGGGGAAAAAAGGTCAATACCAACTGGAAGTCATCACTTCTCGACGATGGCTACGCGAGTTACGATGACGCCCGCGACCCTGCCGACTACGAAAACTGGATGAAAGATTTTTTGCGGGAAAGCTGGAGGCTTGTAACGGATGATGGGGCGATCTTTTTCAACCATAAGCCGCGCATCCAAGGGAAAATTCTACGAACGCCGCTTGATCTGAATCCGGGGCTACCTTTGCGCCAGATCGTCATCTGGGACCGCGGCAGTGGCCACAATTTCAACCATTTTTTCTTCACCCCGAGCAGTGAATGGGTCCTGATTTTTGCAAAGCCTAACTTCAAATTGAACGGCCTGACGCCACGCACGAGGGACGTTTGGAAAATCGCGCCTGAACATGGAAATCCCCATCCTGCACCGTTTCCAATCGAGCTTCCCCTGACGGCGATCCGGAATACTTCGGCGAAAGTCGTGCTTGATCCTTTCATGGGCTCCGGGTCCGCGGGTGTCGCAGCGCTGCGGTGTGGTCGCCAGTTTGTCGGGATCGAACTCGACGCTGGCTACATCGAGATGGCGACGGCGCGTCTCGAAGCTGAGTTGCCCTGTGCAGCAAAGGCGGCGTGACGCAGCGACCAAGTGGTCAAAATCACGCTTGGTACCCCCGAGCGGAATGACAGGAAACGCCCACTTGCCGACGTTCGGCCCGCCTTCGACGCAACCCAAAAAGCGGTCAGTCTGTGCTGTCAGATTTGGTGAACGACGGACGGTTAACAAAGGCCTGTCGGCGCGGACTGAACGCCGCAAAACGCGTGGCTTGCCGCCAATCTTTCAAAATGGTAGCAGTGAGGAATGGCATTCGATCTTTTTCTTATTGCCGTTGCGACAGCCCTAATTGTCGTTCCGCAATGGTTCTCGACATACACACCAGAGCGCCATGCCAAGCGGCTCGCTGAACTGCGCTGCGGTGCGCAAGAAAAGTATTTTGAAGAACGCCGAAGCTTGGAAACTTACCGGCCGCGCGGGCTCAGTTGGCCCTATCGCTTGTTTGGGGTTGCCACGATGGCTTTCGCGATTGCGAGCTTAGTTTTCCACCATTGAACGGCCTCACTTGGGAACCCCGAGAAACGGTAGCAAAGGGGTCGTGTCCGGAAAGTCCCCTTCGCGCGTGGAAATGCCCGAAGCCGCCCTACGTTCATGCTGGCGACGAAGGGCGGCATTCGGGCAGGTTGCGCCCAATAGCGGACCAAGCCTTGGTCTAAGGATTGAAAGAGGCTACCTTGATTAATGTGGTAGATCGGTGGACGGATTCGTTCCTTTGGCCTGCTTTGGCCGGCGCGTGGCTCGGCGTATGCGTTAGTTCTTGCGCTGCTGTGGTGGGCCTCTGGATCAAACCTTTAGTCATTCCCACCGCAGTCGCCCTAGGTACGCTAGCTGTGCTCATGTTCGTGCTGGCGCTTCTCGATCCCAAAACTCGTAAAGCAGTCAACGCGTTCAATATAGAAGAAAAAGAGAGATCGCGTAAGTGGTCGTGGTCGGAACGGTTTTTTTCAAAAGATTACGGCGATATGCGATTACTTATAATAAACCAACTAGCGTGGTTAGAAATGATTGTACTTATTTTTTCCGGTTTGGGTCATGACATCATTTCAGTAATCTGCTTTGAGAGCTTCGCCTTATCGACTCTCATGGTCATGCTGATGATGAAGAGAAGAAACGATAACGGGGGAAATGGCAGCTAACAACCACTTTTCCCCGTCCCGCTGGGAAGCAGTGCCGAATAAAAGCGCGCTGACGGCTCCCGCCCACTTGCGGACATTCGCTTGGCAGATACACTCAAGCCCATGACCGACTATGATCCCGACGATAGATGGCAGGATGAATGGATGGGGGCTGTTTCTCGCCTTGGCGAAACGCTCAAGGACAAGCACCAAAGCAATCCGTGGCCTCACATCCCGCTGCTACCTGAGGCCATGAAATACTTGATGACTGAGCTTTGGGATCGCGGGTTCAGCCAAACCGAAATTCGCTCGGCGTTCGATGCAGCTATGCTCGATATGCCAAGTTATGCCATCGATGAGCGACGGTCTTAAGGTCCGCTTTCCACCAATGGCGGTCATTCTCGATCGCTCGCACTTGGACACCAAGCGTAGGATTTCACAACTCGAATCCGGCCATTTCGTCAGAATCGGCCTCATATCACATCGCCACGCCGTTGATCTGCAAGCTGGCCTCATTCGCGTTTGTGTCGGGATCGTCGAACGAGACCAGCCCCGCTACAATCCAACATTTGCGGCATTGCTCCAACGATACGCTCAGCCGCAATGACAGGAATCGCACATCCCGCCATTATTCGACCATGTCGCAGGAAGGTCGGCAAAAATATTTCCCCGGTTTGCCCCAAACGATGTTATAATACGTTCATGATCAACAGCCCCACACTGGAGTTCTTCCGAAGATAACATTTTCGGAGGCTTCTTTGCATTATAATCAGTTGAACGGTTGGCTACTTCGCGCGGTTGCGGACCTTGATATGCTGGCCCCGGGCGTGGCTGGGCATGTCATTCGTGCCAGCGACGAGCGCCGCCATATTATTGCTTCGCTGCTGTCGGTGTCCCCCATTCAAGCGTTTGGGGCGGACCTCGGTCAATTTGTTCAATCGGCCGGGCACGATGTGCTGATCGAAGCCGCCTTCGGTCTGGTCCCGTTTGGATATCGCCGCGCTCTGGCGCGCTGCGGTCAGCATACGCAACCACGTCGCTTCTATCCATATCTGGCGCGTCTGCTTTCATCGCCTGATCGGACCGAAATGGCCCGAGCGGTTCGGCTCTTGCCGCGAGTGACGTGGCCGAGGCTTCAAATCATTCGTATCCTTCCGGAAGACCTTCAACATCCGTCCTTGGTCGACATCATCGACAACGCGGGCCAAGCCCGCGATCTCACCGCCGTGGTCAAGTTGCTCAGTGAACACGGAGCATGCCGGAGTGAGATGGCCGAAGCATTGGCTGCAACTCGAACGCCCGAGGCAATTTCTCGGTTTGCGCGTCGCTGGTCCATGAAAATCACGTTTCCACCGCATCCGATCCCCGCGTCGGATCGCTACCGTCCCATCAGCACTGGCGTGCAGCTTCAGGATAGTGCGCGCCGCTTTCGGAACTGCGCTCGTTCTCACTTGGTCCGGATTCTGGAACAACGTTCATCATTTGCCGAGGTCCGTCACGACCACGGCTCCGCCGTGGTCCATCTGGTGAAAGATGGCGCGTTCTGGGTGCTGGACGACGTTTACGGTCCAGCGAATGAGCGGCCGCCGCTTCCTGTTGAGAAGTTTGCACAAGAGTACCTTGAGCGGTTCGGGATCACCCGGATGAGGCCTGCTACCATTGAAAGCCCGTTCGCATCGCTGCGTAGGCTGACCGGTCGCCTCGATTTTGAGTTTTAGAATCAGTCAAAAAGCTGAAAATAAGCCGCTAACGTAAGCTCCTAACACCATGTGGCTAAATAGGTCAGATAAGGAGTTTAGCATGAGAGTTTTAGATGAAATATATTCACTGCTTAAGGAATACAAATACTGTAGGGATCAGGCGGATTTTAGCAGGATATTTTTGGGACGAAGCAACGGATATTACGCTTATATAAAGTCGTCCAAGGCACCGATTTGCCTGCTGTCCCTCTCATTTTTAGCCACGGCAATCCACTCGATTGCTAGCGAGGTCGATGATGCCCGGGAGTTTGTGAAAGCCCAGCGCCTTCGGTCTGCGTGGGTGTCGGCGTTGGTCATGCGAGAGGGTGAAAGAGAAATTGCATTCGTCGATCCTAAACATTGGGCTACGGCGTCGGGCACGATCCCCGCGCTTACTTGGCCGCCAAGAGCATAAGCCGAACTGGAAGCCTTTGTACAATAAAGGCGCAAACCTAAATAACTGCCATAGAAAATAGAAACACCCCAAAGTTAAAATGACGCAGTGAAAATAATTGTAACAATAAAACGTTTCGGATAAGTTTATGGCATAGTATCTGAAGCATTATCAGATGCTTGTTGATCTTGCCTATTAGTGCCTATCTTGTTGCTGCTGTGGCCTTCCAAAGGATTACTTACCTTCACTGCGACTTCTTGCGCATCCGAACGTTTAGATTCAGAGATTGCAATTCCCCGCTTTCTAACCTCATTCTCGAAATATATATCACAATCGATGTCATTACGATAGATGAACTTTGGCCCGGTTCTTCTTAACCAAGCTGCGACAGATACGATAGATTCTGAAGCGGCGACGCAGCCATTTACCCCCGACAAAAAATCTTTACTAGCGCCAACGCCGCCTGACGCGTCTGAAATTGGCCGTAACACAGCCAACATTTGGGCACAGGCTGGCGCAGCATTTAGTATTAGATTGTTTAACTGATCTTGGGCAGCCCCCACTTCGCCGATGGCCTGAGCGGATTGCTGGTTAAACATTTGACGGTTTCCCTCGTCGTCCTTCCCGCTCAATATGCTATCTCGCCGCTCGGCAGCAATGTCTTCATCGGTATCAGCAGTGTGATGATCTATGTAATATTGCAATAAATCTGCGTTGGTGACTTTAGAAAGGCAGGTTTCTAAAATTGGCATACTACCTGATATCATGGAATTGACTTTACTATATTCAATATTTTCATGATTAACTTGTTGACTGTCGGACTTTGTTGCTTCCGAGTTGTCGGCAGTTTCATCGTCAGATCGAGAATTGAAATTTGGAGATTTAGACAACATCGCCATCGAGATTGATACCACACAAATTGCCGTCAAACCTATCCATGAGACGATGGTTCGTTTTTTCCACGTAGAAGGAGCAAATAGAAGCTCTCCTTCATTATTATGTATTAACGTCCACGGCACCTGAATTCCCTGAGATTTTAATTTATCTATTACCTGTTTAATATTTTTATTTCCAAACTTACTGACGTGTAGTATCGCAGTCAAACTTGACTTACCTTCACGGATCTGAGATTGATATTGAGTTATGAGTTCCTTAATTTCTTTATCGCATTCCATGTCCGCTACCTCGCTGCTAATGCATTCAACATTATCCGCATGCGTTCTGCAACTTTTTTTACCCGCCCCCGTTGGCGGCGTGTCGGTAGCCCCTGCCGATCGACCCTTACCAGCTAACCCTTCCGTTCAGCCTAATCGGCAGCGTGGCGGCGAATTCATGGCCTTTGGCTCGGCGGTGATGTTTGCGGTCTTTGGCCCGATGCGGACTGAGGTTTCATTGGGCGGCCGTAGGTTTGGTACCATGGCGGTGGCGGCATCTCGCCCTTAACATCGTGCCGTTTCCATCGTGCCAGTGCGATCGTGCCCGTCGATCGTGATGTTTTCAGCATGGTGGCGGGCATTCCAGAACCGTCATTGATTTTGGGCTTTGGGATTGGCGGAAAACTGCCATTTTGCTGGTTCGATTTTTGCCATTCCGAAATCGGTTGAATACGGAATGGGGTCAGGTATGGGC
>NZ_JANXWG010000008.1 GCF_025351285.1 Novosphingobium sp. | reverse complement strand
GGCCTGCTTCCCGGCAAGCGGTCTTCGGCGTGGGTATTCGCGATCGCGGTGCTGGTGGCGTTCCTGGCCTTCCCGGTGTGGAGCTACATGACTTACCAGCCGCTTTCGCTGCAAAAGGATGCGCGGCGCCCGGCCGGTATGCACGCGGATTCGGCGTGGGTTACCCGCCATCTCAGCGCGGGCCACAAGAACCTCGAGAACAATTGCCAGGCCTGTCACGTCAAGGCGTTCGAGGCGGTTCGCGACAACGCCTGCATGACCTGTCACAAGGACGATGCGCACCAGCATATCGCCGATCGACCGGGCATGCCCGCTGTCGAACGCCTCACGATGGCGCGCGGCGAACCGACTGGGTTTGCCGGGTTCCAGCGCGCCGTGGCGCATGCTTTCAACAAGCCCAGCGGCCGCTGTGTAGAATGTCACACGGAGCATACCGGCGCCGGTGCTATGCAGCCGACCCGGCAGCAATTCTGCGCCGATTGCCACGATGGGATGAAATCGCGCTTGCCGAACGCCCGCGTCGCCAATGCAGCCGATTTCGGAACGGGCCATCCCGAATTCCGCCCGCTTGTGATCGTCGATCCAACGGGTGAAAAGCCGTTGCTGCAACGCGTCGAATGGTCGCCAGCGCTGCGCGAGAACGACGGGCTGAAGTTCACGCACGCCCAGCACTTGTCGAAGGTCAACGCCGTCGCCCAGATGGTCGTCCGCCGTGGAGACCAGTTCAAGGGCGAACAGTCGCTGAAATGCGAAGATTGCCACAAGACCGATCCCAGCGGCACACGCTATGAAGCGGTCAAGATGGAAGATTCCTGCCAGACTTGCCACACGCTGAATTTCGACCAAATCGGCGGCACCTTCCGTTCGCTGCGCCACGGCAAGCCAGAAATGGTCGTTGCCGATATCCGCGCAGCCTATCGCGGGATGGGGCCGATGCAGCCGGCAAACCTCTCGGGCCTTGCGCGGCGGCTGCCGGGCGATGCTGCGCTGCAATCAACCGCCGCCGACTACGCGCGCGCTGTCCGGTTCTATCCAAGTCGGGCCGAACAAGCCGTTGCCCAAGTCTTCACCAAGGGTGGCATGTGTTACGACTGCCATATCGTGAACCCGGGCGGCACTGCGGCAACCGGCGGCTTCACCGTGCAGCGCGCGGCGCAGCACAATCGGTACTACAACAAGGGCTGGTATAGCCATAAGGACCACACCAAGACCGACTGCGTATTCTGCCACACCAAGGCCGAAACCTCGAACGATGCGGGCGATCTGCTCGTGCCGGGGATGGACGGCAAGGGCGGCTGCCGCAGTTGCCACGTCGGCGAAAACGGTGCCCATCTGGCCTCGGCCCAAATCAAGGACAAGGTCGATTCGACGTGCGCGATGTGCCACTCGTTCCACATGGCCGACGATGGTGCGCCTTGGCGCCCTGCCAACAAGCGCCACACCAAGATGACCGAAACTGCCGAGGCTGATCGGCCCCGGATCCCTGGCTCAAAGATGCGCTAGGGCGATACGGGCCATGCTATGCTGATCGCGCAGATCACCGATATCCACCTGGGGTTTGAGCCCGATGCCCCCGGTGAATTCAACCGCCAGCGCCTGGATCGTACACTGGCGAGTCTCTGCGCGATCGATCCGGCCCCGGCGATGTTGTTCATCACCGGCGATCTGATCGACCGCGGCGATCGCGACAGCTACGAGCGCTTGCGAGAGGCGTTGGCGGTGGTGCCGTTTCCTGTCCATCTCGTGCTCGGCAATCACGACCAGCGCGACAATTTCCGCAGCGTGTTTCCCCAGTATCGTTTCGTCGACGGCTTCCTGCAGTACGAGATCGACACGCCGGGACTGCGCATCCTGGTGCTCGACACGCTTGAAGAAGGGCGCCACGGAGGCGCCTTCTGCGCGGAGCGCGCCGCCTGGCTCAAGGCCCGGCTCAACGAACAGCCGACGCGCAAGACATTGATCGTGCTGCACCATCCGCCGGTTGAACTCGGCATTCCGTGGATGAACACCGATCCGGATGAACCGTGGGTCAGCCGGCTTGCCGATGCCCTGGGCAACAATGGCAATATCGTCAGCATGATCTGCGGTCACATCCACCGCGCGACCAGCACCGGCTGGCAAGGCACGGTGGTGTCGAGCTGCCCGTCGACCGCGCCGCAAGTTGCGCTCGAATTGCGCCCGATCGATCCCGACGCGCCCGATCACCGCGATCTGATCGTCGCCGATCCGCCCGGCTATGCCCTGCACTTCTGGAATGGCCGCGAGCTCGTGACTCACTGGGACACAGCCGAAGATCACGCAGTGCTGGCGCGCTATGATCACAACTTGCGGGGCATGATCCAGGACATGGTGTCCGAACGGCCGAACGGCTCGCACAAAAGCGCTGCCTGAACGGATTTTTGCAGTAAAAGTCGAGCGGGCACTTCGTCGAAAAAGCAATTTGGCGTTGTTTTCGGCCGTCCGCCACCAGTTCATGGTGAACCTTCGCTAACGCACTCGGGTCATACGGGTTTGGCGTATTACCTAGCCCCGGCTGCCTTGCGACCGAGCGATTTCTGGCGCCTGCGTTGCACTGAACTGCCGATGCCGATTGCCTCGCGATATTTCGCAACCGTGCGGCGGGCAAGGTCGAAGCCTTTGGCGCGCAACATATCGACCAGCGTATCGTCGGACAGGACCGCGCTCGCATCTTCGGCTTCGATCAACGATCGGATCGCGGCCTTGACCGCCTCGGCCGAGACTGCGCTTTCCCCGTCTGCCGATGAAACGCCCGAGGTGAAGAAGAATTTCAGCTCGAACGTACCGCGCTCGCAGTTGAGATATTTGTTCGACGTTACGCGGCTGACTGTCGATTCGTGCATCGCGATTGCCTCGGCCACGGTCCGCAGCGTCAGCGGTTTGAGGTGCGCCACACCTTGGCGAAAAAAGCCTTCCTGACGCTTCACGATCTCGCTCGCCACCTTGAGGATCGTGCGCTGCCGCTGGTCGAGCGCTTTGACCAGCCAGTTGGCATCGGTCAGCCGCTCGCTCAACCAGGCTCGGGCATCCTTGCCATCGCAGGCGCCGCGCACTTCGACATAGTAGCTGCGGTTCACGACAAGCCGGGGCAAAGTGGCAGGATTGAGCGCAATATCCCAGCCATCGCCGCCTTCTCGAACAAGGATATCGGGCACCACCGCCTCGGGCGTGCTGCCGCCGAAACGCAAACCGGGCTTCGGATCATAGCCCTTCAGTTCGGACAGCATGTCGGAAAGATCGTCATCGTCGACCTGGCATAGCCGCTTGAGCCGCGCGAATTCGCCGCGTGCCACAAGCTCGAGATTGGCGATCAACCGCTCCATGCAGGGATCGAAGCGATCGGCTTCGCGCGCCTGCAGTTCCAGGCACTCGGCGAGGCCGCGCGCGCCGACGCCGGTGGGATCGAGCCCCTGCACCAGCGCCAGAGCGCGGCCGGCTATCGCACTGTCTACCCCCAGCGCGTCTGCCGCCTCGTTCAGAGGAACGGTTAGATAGCCTGCCTCGTTGAGCTGGTCGATCAGCCAGCGCGCCACGAACAGCAGGCCAGCGTCGGATGTCGTGGCGCCGATCTGCGAATGGAGGTGCTCGGCCAACGATGCCGTGCCGCTGGCGCGATCTTCGATGGCCAGGCTCTCGCCCGCCCCCGCTGCGGCGGACCAGTCCGATCCCCACTCATCCCCCGGTTCGCGGTTGGCGCCGGTATCGATCGCTGCCGAAGCGCTGGCGCCGTCTCCGGTGTCCCGATCGCTGTCGATAGCGCTTGCGTCGATGTCGAGCGGCCGGTCGTCGGAGGCACGGCCCTCACCGATTAACTGGTCTACGGGCGAACTTTCGAGTGTCGTTCGGCGCAAATCGAGCAGCGGATCGCTATCGCCGCCGGTATCCGCCGTGCCGCGATCACCCAGTTCGAGCAACGGATTGGCATCGAGCGCATCACCGATAAACGCCTCGATTTCGAGATTGGATAGCGCAAGCAGTTTGATCGCCTGCTGCAATTGCGGCGTCATCACCAGCGATTGCGATTGCCGGATATCGAGGCGGGGGCCTAGCGCCATGGTCTAGGCCAGATTGTGACCGATCACAGCGTAAAGCCTTCGCCAAGGTAGAGCCGGCGCACGTTCGGGTCCGCCACCAGGTCTTCGGGGCTGCCCGCGAACAGGACCTGGCCGCCGTAGATGATGCAGGCCCGATCGACGATATCGAGTGTTTCACGTACATTGTGATCGGTGATCAGCACGCCGATGCCACGCCGCTTCAGATCGCGGACGAGCTCGCGGATATCGCTGATCGATAGCGGATCGATGCCGGCGAAGGGTTCATCGAGCAGCATGATCGAGGGTCGTGCGGCCAGCGCGCGCGCGATTTCGCAGCGCCGGCGTTCGCCGCCCGACAGCGCCATCGCGGGTGAGGCGCGCAACCGGGTCAGCCCGAATTCGTCGAGCAGCCGGTCCAGCTCGGCGACGCGGGTGGCCTTGTCGGGTTCGGCCAGTTCGAGCACGGTGGCGATGTTCTGTTCAACCGTCATGCCGCGAAAGATCGAGGTTTCCTGCGGCAGATAGCCCAGGCCCAGGATTGCGCGACGGTACATCGGCAGCCGGGTGATATCGACGCCATCGAGCAGGATGCGTCCCGAATCGGGGCGGACGAGGCCCATGATCGAGTAGAAACACGTGGTCTTGCCCGCGCCATTGGGGCCGAGCAGGCCAAGAACTTCACCCTTGCCGACCGAAAGCGAGATGTCGCTCAACACTGCGCGCTTGTCATAGCTCTTGGCGATCGACACCACTTCGAGCCCGCCTTGCGGGATCGGCGGTGACGCATCACGGTTTTCTGCGGGGCTGGCGGCGCGATCGGCGTGCGCAGCGTCCGCAGTCGTCTGAAGCGGGGAATTCATAACCTGATCGACTGCATTGCTTCGGGGCGTGTGGCGCTCCCCATAGCCGGGACCGGGGGGCGGCGGAAGGGCGCTCGGTGTCGGACTGGCAGGATTTGTGCATGGCGGGCGGCAAACCGAGGAATAATCTTGTGCCTGTGGCGCAGTCGTGTTTTACAATGCGCCGGGACAGGAAAAGAAAGGCCACCACAATGGTCGATATCGCACGCAGAAATTCGGGATTTCCGCCAGTTTCTGGGCAGGCATCGTTGCAGAAGCCGCGCGCGGAAGCGCGTCGTGCCGTGAATTGGCGCAAGGCGATGAGCGACAACATCGCTTACGCCCTGCTGGTCTATACCGCGCTGCAGATTTTCGTGACGATGCGTGCGATCGAAGGAACCAGCGGTTCCGCCATGCCGCTGCTCGCGCTGGTGGTCCTGGTCGCGGCGATTATCCCGCTCTGCCGGAAGTTCGAACGCCGCTGGGAAGCGATGGATGACGATGCGGTCAGCGATCCGGCCTTGCGTGGAACATTCCGCCGCGACCAGGCCATGTTGTGGACGCTGGCGATCGGCCTGCCGTTCTTGCTGACCGGACTGTTCAAGGCCTTTGCCGCGCTGGTTTGATCGTGGCTCCCGCTCCGGACTGATTCCATGTCCTGATTTTATACGATATTTCTTGCGGGCGCGCGCCATTGCCGCCGCCCATCTTGCGTCGTAGAGCGCACGGACCGCAACACCCTTGGAAGTGCCCTGCAATCGCGGTGCAACGCAAGGGCACCGCGCTCCGAACCCATTGCGCAAAGGCCTCGTCCGCATGCTCTCCGTCGACCAGGCTGAAAACCGTTGCCACGCCCTGATCGAACGCGCGATGCGTGCCGGTGGCGATGCGGGCGACGCGGTCTATCTCGCCAACGCCTCCGAATCGGTACAAGTCAGGCTGGGCAAGCTGGAGGATGTCGAGCGCTCTGAATCCGAGCATATCGGCTTGCGCGTGTTCGTTGGACAAAGTTCAGCTTCGATCGGCACATCGGACTTTGCCGACGCTGCTCTCGATGAACTGGCCCAACGCGCCGTAGCGATGGCGCGGGCCGCACCGCCCGATCAATATGCCGGTCTTGCCCCCGAGTCGCGGCTGTTGCGCGGTTCGTTTCCGTCACTCGACCTTGACGATGCGCAGGACCCACGGCCCGAAGACCTGCGCCGTTCCGCCGAGGAAGCCGAAGATGCAGCACGCGCTGTAGCAGGGGTCACCAACAGCGAAGGCGGCGGCGCCAGTTCGGGGCGGGGCATGGTCGCGCTGGCGACCAGCCACGGATTTTCGGGCGGCTATTCGGTCAGCAATCATTCGATTTCGGCCAGCGTGCTGGCGGGCGAAGGCAGCCAGATGCAGCGCGATTACTGCTGGCGTTCGGCCCGCTACGCTGCCGATCTGCTTGATCCGGCAGAAATCGGTCGCCGCGCGGGTGAACGCGCGGTGGCGCGAATGAATCCTGGCCGGGTGCGCAGCGGGCCGATGCCGGTGGTGTTCGATCCGCGTGTCGGCGGTTCGCTGGTGGGGCACTTGCTCGGCGCGATCTCGGGATCGGCGATCGCCCGCCGCGCCAGCTTCCTGCTCGATCGCGATGGCGCGCAACTGTTCGATTCGGGTGTGACCATCACCGACGACCCGCTGCGTCTGCGCGGTTTGCGGTCGCGTCCGTTCGATGGTGAAGGTTTGCCCACCGGCCCGCGCAAGCTGGTCGATGCCGGCCGCCTGACCGGCTGGCTGATGGATTCGGCAGCCGCGCGGCAGCTTGGCGCCGAGCCAACCGGACACGCCGCGCGTGGCGGTTCGGGTGCGCCGGGGGTGAGTTCGAGCAACGTCGTGCTCGAACCGGGCACTGTCAGCCGCGATGCGCTGATCGCCGACATTGCCGAAGGCGTTTACGTGACCGAACTGATCGGGCAGGGCGTCAACGGCGTAACCGGCGATTACAGCCGCGGCGCCGCGGGTTTCCGCATCGTAAACGGCGAATTGGCCGGCGCGATTGCCGAATTCACTGTGGCGGGCAATCTGATCGCAATGTTTGCGGCATTGATTCCCGCCAACGATCTCGAAATCCATCGCGGGATCGACGTTCCGACGCTGCGGATCGACGCGCTGACCGTGGCCGGCGATTGAACGCGGACTTCGCGTTGCGGGCACCGCTTTCGGCGATTTGTTCGACTGTTCGGGAACCTGGCCGGCTGCGCGGTGTTTTAGCCGCCATGCCTTCCCGCCATCTCTCGACCTCGGCACGGCTTGTGCGTCTTGCCGGGTTGTCGCTGGCGTTGCTCACGCTGTTCCAGCCGTTGGCGGCCTTGGCGCAAGTCAATACGGCCGCGCTCGCCAAGGCGATTGCGCCCGCCGCGCCGGCAAGCAGCGCGGCCGCCGATGCAACCCCGATCGCTACCGATGCAGGCGCGGCGCAGGACGTGCAGATCGAGACGCGATTGCGCGCGATCTATGCCGCGCTTCCCGATCTGGCGGCGGTCCAGGTTTCGGTATCGTCGGGTGTGGTCACGTTGAATGGCACGGTGCGCAATGCCGCCGCGATCGATCAGGCCGCCGCGATCGCAGGGCGGCTGGCAGGCGTGGTGATCGTGCGCAACCAGCTTCAGCGCAGCCTGGCGGTCGACAACAATCTCGATCCGGCGCTGCAGGGCATCACCGGCAAGCTGCGCGGCTTCGTCCAGATGCTGCCTTTGATTGCGGTGGCGCTGCTGGTGGCGTTTCTCGTCGGTGCCATCGGCTCCGTGCTCGCCCGGCGGCGCACATTCTGGGGCCACGTAGCGCCCAACCCGTTCGTGGCCGAGTTGATGGGCAGCGCAGTGCGCGTGGTGTTCGTCGCCGGCGGCATCGTGCTTGGATTGCAGATCGTGGGCGCCACCGCGTTGCTCGGCGCGGTATTGGGTGGCGCTGGCGTGATCGGGCTGGCGCTGGGCCTTGCTGTCAAGGACACGGTCGACAACTATGTATCATCGCTGATGCTGTCGATACGCCAGCCGTTCCGGGCCAACGATCACGTCAGGATCGACAGCTATGAAGGCCGCGTGGTGCGGCTGACCACGCGCGCCACGGTGCTGATGATGCTGGATGGCAACCACCTGCGCGTGCCCAACAGCACGGTGTACAAGGCGGTGATCATCAACTTTACCACCAATCCGCAGCGCCGGTTCACCTTCGATTACACGATTGACCACGGTTTCGATCCGTGCGCCGCGCGCACCGTGGCGATGAAGGCGATGACCGGACTAGACTTCATCCTGCTCAAACCCGAACCCAAGGCCGAAATTGCCGAGATGCCCGGCTCAAACCAGGTGCTGCGGTTCTTTGCCTGGATCGACCAGACGCAGACGGATTTCGGCAAGGCGCGCACCCGCGCGATCGAGGCGGTTCGCAATGCCTTGCGTGAAGCCGGCGCGATCATGCCCGATGCAAGTTACCTGGTTCACCTTGACGATGTGCGCCGCGATCCGTCAGCCGTAACGCTGGTGCCCGAACGTACCGTCATTCGCGAAACGCGAACCCCGCGCGAAAAAGCGGCAGGCGAGACTGCAGCCGAGCAGGACGTCGCGCCCGAACGCCACGTCGAGGATCTGGTCGAGGAAGAACGATCGGGTGATGCCGAAAGCGGGCGCGATCTGCTCGATTCGGGCAGGCCCACCGAATAGCGCGGGCGCAGCGGCCAGCCTTGCAGCGGCCGGTCTTGGCGACCGGCCGCGTCAACAATACCAGATTTTCAAATAGCCGATTTTCAGGCCGGCTTGTTGGCGGCCTTGTCGGCCTGGTAGCGATCGATGGCTTCGAGCACGATCCGGCGCGCTTCGTCGGCATCGCCCCACTCACCGATCCGCACCCACTTCTCGGACTCCAGGTCCTTGTAATGCTTGAAGAAGTGCTCGATCTGTTGAAGCACGATCGAGGGAAGATCCTTCTGTTCGCCGATGTCCGAATAGTAGGGGAAGGTGGTGTCAACGGGTACGCAGATCAGCTTTTCATCGCCGCCGGCTTCATCTTCCAGCTTCAACACGCCGATCGGCCGCGCGCGCACCACGCAGCCGGGCACGAACGGGCTGCGCGAGACGACCAAAGCGTCGAGCGGATCGCCATCTGGCGAAAGCGTGTGGGGCACGAAGCCGTAATTGGCGGGATAGCGCATCGGCGTGTGCAGGATGCGATCGACGAACAGCGCGCCCGACTTCTTGTCGAACTCGTACTTCACCGGTTCGCCACCTACGGGCACTTCGATGATGACGTTCAGGCTCTCGGGCGGGTTGTCGCCGACGGGGATCATTTCAATGTTCATGGCGTTGGCCCGTAGCATTGCACAATGCTGCGGCGCAACATCATTTACCAGTCACAAACATGCCTTCAACCTTCAACTTCCAGCAGTCACGTTGATGGTGAAGGCCAGCACCACAAGGTTGTAGAAAAACGCCACCGCCGAATGGATCACCGCGATGCGGCGGATGTCGCCGCGCTCGATCTCTACGTCCGAAGTGGCGAAGGCCATGCCCATCGTCAGCGAGAAGTAGATGAAATCCCAGTAATCGGGGCAGTGATCGCAATCATCATCGCCCTGCTTCGGGGTCGGGAAGCGCAAACCGCCGATGTCGGCGCTGTCGCGATAATACATGTGTGCGTAATGCAGCATCCACACCAGGTTGGAAAACAGCCACGCCAGCAGCAGGCTCAGCAATACCAGCACCAGCGAGATGATGTGCATCAGCCCCTGCTCCTTGCGCGCATCGGGCAGTTCCACCGTAACCGCGGTGACGATCACCAGCATCACCGCGCTGGTAATCGACAGCACAGCCAGCCGGCGTGTGTCGTTGGCCTGTGCGTGCGCGATCATCGTTTCGGGCGTATGATCGCGCAGCAGGCCGACCAGCGAACCGATGAACACCAGCGCGGCAATATCGAACCCGCCAAGCAGCGCCTGGCTCCAGCGCGGGGTCAGCGTCATCAGCACCGCGCTGGCGATCGGCAGGACTGCCAGGAACAGCATAAACCGCGGCGGAAAGAACCACTGCTGCGGCGCTGTCGTACCGGGTTCCGGCGCGGTCATTTTGCGGGTTTGGCGGTGGTGCGAGGGCTCAGCAATTGGTCGAGCCCGGCGGGAGATTTGTCATTGGCCGTGCGTTCGAGCCACGGATAGCGCAAGCCGCCGTGGTAATCGACATCGAGGGTCAGGAACCGGTCGCCACGCTGGACCAGCAGCACGATCGGCGCGCCCGAAAGCTTTGGGGTGCCCTTGGCGGCGGTGATCGCGGCGCGCAGCGTGTCCTCGTCGTAGGCCACGCCATTGACGGCCACGATCTTTGCCCCGTTGACGATCCCGGCGTTGAAGGCGGGCCCGTTCCACAGCGTGGAGGCGACCTTGCCCTCCTTGTCGAGCGTGAGGCCGAGCGAATACGTCAGGCCCACCGTCTTGTTGCCGGCCATGCGGCCCTTGTCGAACGGATTGGGCGTGTCCTTCCACACCAGCCGATAGCCGCCGCGCTCGATCCCCGCGAGCGGGCTGGGCTGGCCCGCCTGGTACAGCCGCTGGCGCAGAAAGCCGGCCCAGTCGTACGGCGTGACGGCGTTGAGCGCAGCGGCAACGTCGTCGAAGGTATAAGTCAGCTCACCCCAATCGCCGTCCTTCACCCCGAAAAACCTGCGCGCGAAATCGTCGAGGCCTTTGGCGCCCTGGGTGCGCTCGCGGATCAACTGGTCTGCTTCGAGCCAGACCAGCGCGGCTTCGCTGTAATAGTCCTCGCTGCGGGTGAGCGAAGGATAAGGCAGCGCGCGGCGCATCGCGAACACCGGATCGCGCGTGGTGTCCTCGACCGGGCGCCAGGCGCGCCCGGGCTGGCCTTCGGAATATTGCGCGGCGGTTACGGCAAGGCTGCCCAGGATCGTTTCGGGGCGCTGCACACCCGATCGCGCCGCCAGCACCAGCCCCCAGAACTGCGTCTGGCCTTCGTAGACCCACAGCAGGTCGGTCTGCATCGGCTGACGGTAATCGGGCGTCCACAGGCCCGCCGGGCGCCGGAACTTGCCGTTCCAGCTATGGACCAGTTCGTGGCTGACGACGCTGTGCGCCCAATCGAGGTTGGCCCAGTCGGTGAACGACTTGGGTTCGTAGCTGTTTTCGCTCGACCGGTGATGTTCCAGCCCGATGCCGCCCATGCGGTCGGTCAACGCCAGCAGCGAATCGTAGTGATCGAAGTGGCGGCTGCCGAACAGCGAGACCGCTTCGTCGGCCAGCTTCTGGAACGATGCGAGGTTGGCCGGCGCGAGCGCCAGTTGTTCGGGCTTGTCGGCCACCACAGACAGATAGATCGAATGACCCAAGTCCCAGCGCCGGGCGTTGATCCCCGCGAACACCGGCGAATCGACCAGCGTAGCGTAGTCGACCGGGCTCCACGTGACACGCGCGCCCTCCACTTTTTGGCCATCGAGCGCGGTAAACGGCGTCCAGCCGGCGGGGAAGGAGACGGTGGGCGCGAACTTGATCTGCCGCACGTAATGCCCGGCGGGGTAGAGGCTCATCTTCTCCCATTGGAGGTTGAGCATTTCGCGCGTCATCGTCACGCGCCCTTCGGCGGGCATCAACGGCGAGGTGTGCACGAAGCGCGCTTCGACGGTGCGGGCGCCTTCGGGGAGATCGAGATGGAACGCGAAGGCGTCGACCGCGTCGCGGGTCCAGTTGATGGCTTTGCCGGCCACCGAGAAATGCAGGTCGCTGAGTAGCGAAATCGCGCCGGTGGGGCCGTGGTTGCCGGGCAGCCACTTGGGCAGCAGCAGCGTCAACTGGCGCGCACCCGCTTCCACAGGGATCGTTTCGGTCACGCGGTAGACTGCGCGGTTGACATCGCTGGCGTCGATCGCAAGCCCGATCGTGCCGGGGTAGGTCGTGTCGACCGCATCGGGCAGCACGGGTGGCAGCGGCACCGTCATCGGCATCGATTGCCCGACCGGCTGGGCCGATGCGGTGTGGGCCAGTGCCACACCGGCGGCAAGAGCGAGAATGCTGGCGGAACGCGCGACCACGCGGAGGCTTGTTGTCATCCGCCGGTCATGCCGCGCCAAAGTCTCGGCTGCAACCATCTGTCGGGGGATATTTCCATCCGGCCCCGAAATACGGTAGGCGCGCGCCCATGGCTATAGAGACCCCAAAAGCAATTCGCGGCACCCAAGACATTTTCGGCGCAGAGGCCGAGGCTTTCGCCCACGTGGTCGAGACGTTCGAGCGAGTGCGCAAGCTCTACCGCTTCCGCCGTGCGGAAATGCCGGTGTTTGAGAAGACCGCGGTGTTCAGCCGCTCGTTGGGCGAGACCACCGACGTCGTGTCGAAGGAGATGTATTCGTTCGACGATCGCGGCGGCGAATCGTTGACGCTGCGGCCTGAATTCACCGCTGGCCTGGCGCGCGCGTTCCTCACCAACGGCTGGCAGCAGCACGCGCCGCTGAAGGTGGCGACGCACGGCCCGTTGTTCCGCTACGAACGCCCGCAGAAGGGCCGTTACCGCCAGTTCCACCAGTTGGATGCCGAGATCATCGGCGCGGCCGAACCGCAGGCCGATGTCGAACTGCTGGTGATGGCCGACCAGTTGCTGCACGAACTGGGCATTTCGGACGGCGTGACGCTGATGCTCAACACGCTGGGCGACGCCCAGAGCCGCGAGGCCTGGCGCGCCGCGCTGGTCGAATACTTCCGCGCGCATGCCGGGTCGCTGAGCGAAGATTCGCAGGATCGGCTGGAGCGCAACCCCTTGCGCATCCTCGATTCGAAGGACCCGCGCGACAAGCCCTTCACCGCCGACGCGCCGAAAATCGACGATTTCCTGAGCGGCGAGGCGCAGGACTTCTTTGGCCAGGTTACGGCCGGTCTGAAGGCCGCTGGTGTGGACTATGTGCGGGCACCGGCGCTGGTGCGCGGACTGGATTACTACCGCCACACGGCGTTCGAATTCGTCACCGACCGGCTGGGTGCGCAAGGGACTGTGCTGGGCGGCGGGCGCTATGATGGGCTGATTGAGACGCTGGGTGGCGCCCACACGCCGGCCGTGGGTTGGGCGGCCGGGATCGAGCGGTTGGCGATGCTGGTGGCCGATGCTAGCATCGCACGTGAGCCTGAAGCACTAGTGATCCTGCCCGACGGTCCGAGCGCAATTCTGAAAGCGTCCGCCTTGGCGGCTTACATACGCAGACGAATTCCCCAACTCATCAAAAAAATTGACCGCGATCGTTGGAACCGCGATTTTGCGATCGACGATGCGTCGATCGACGGAACATTCGCAGACAACGATGAAATGTTCGGTTTTGCGGGCGGCGTCGAACTTTCGTTTAAGCACAACCAGCGGAAGCAATTTGATAAGGCCAAGCGTGACCGCGCGTCGGTCATTGTGACAGTGCGGGACGATGGCGACCCATCCTCTCGCACAATGCTGGTAAGCAGCCATCGCACTCAGAAAGATTTAGCGCTTGGGGCTCTAGGAATGCATTCGCTTTGGTCACTCATCGAGATTGAACTAGGCGAATCCGAATACTCTTTGGCCCGTGATACGCGCATCATCCTCCCAGAATGAGCATCTCCGACACCCGCCTCTCCCAGATCGCCTCGCGCTTCGCCGAGCTTGAGGCGCGGCTGTCTTCGGGCACGCTCGCGCCCGCCGAATTCGTCGCGATGAGCCGCGATTATGCCGAGCTTGAGCCCGTCGCGCGCGCAGCCTCCGCCGTCGTTTCCATGCGCGGCGAACTGGCCAGCCTCTCCGCGCTCGACGAAGCCGATCCCGAAATGCGCGCGATGGCCGAGGAGGAAATCGCCCGCCTCCGCACCGATCTGCCTGCCGCCGAACACGCGCTGGCCGTGACCATGCTGCCGCGGGATTCGGCCGATGCGCGGCCCGCCATGCTCGAAATCCGGGGCGGCACCGGGGGCGATGAGGCCGCGCTGTTCGCCGCCGATCTCTATCGCATGTACGAACGTTTCGCCGCCGATCAGGGCTGGCGGATCGAGGTGATCTCCTCGAACGTCAACGAATTGGGCGGGTTCAAGGAAGTGGTCGCCAACATCCAGGGCAATGGCGTGTTCGCGCGGCTCAAGTACGAAAGCGGGGTCCATCGCGTCCAGCGCGTGCCCGTCACCGAAAG
The DNA here is from genome assembly GCF_025351285.1 of Novosphingobium sp. Classification (GTDB taxonomy): domain Bacteria; phylum Pseudomonadota; class Alphaproteobacteria; order Sphingomonadales; family Sphingomonadaceae; genus Novosphingobium. Next base: position 1,524 of record NZ_JANXWG010000008.1, on the reverse strand, counting down.
CGGCGGGCGCATCCACACTTCGGCGGCGACGGTGGCGGTGCTGCCCGAACCCGACGAAGTCGACGTCGAGATCGGCGATGGCGATCTCAAGTACGATATCTACCGCGCGTCGGGCGCGGGCGGCCAGCACGTCAACACCACCGATTCCGCGGTGCGAATCACGCATATCCCCACCGGAATCATCGTCGCCAGCCAGCAGGACCGCAGCCAGCACAAAAACCGCGCGACCGCGATGGGCATGCTCAAGGCACGGATGTACGAGGCCGAACTGGCCACGCGCGAAGCGGTGGCGAGCGGCGAGTACCAGGCCAAGACCGAGATCGGCTGGGGCCACCAGATCCGCTCCTACGTGCTTCAGCCATACCAGCAAGTGAAGGACTTGCGCACCGGCTATGTTTCGACCAACCCGGGCGAGGTGCTCGATGGCGCGCTCGATCCATTCATGGCGGCTGCGCTGTCGCAGCGCGTGACCGGCGAAAAGGTCAGCGTTGAGGACGACGATTGATCGTGGCGCGGCTTTGCAATCTGGCGCTGTTGATGGCCGGATGCCTTGCCGTACTGGGCGGCTGCACTCAGCAGGCGAACGATTCGGATCGGCTGCCTGGCGCGCGCGAATTTCCACGCGCGGCACGCCCGGTTTCGCGCGTGGTCAGCGCGCAGTTCTCGACCGAGGCCGAGCGCGACAATCACAACGAAGCGCAGACGGTGATGGACCTGGCCGTAATCGGGCCGGGCAGCAGCGTGGCCGACATCGGCGCAGGCGAGGGTTATTATACCGTCCGGCTGGGTGCGCGAGTCGGCGCCAAGGGACGCGTCCTGGCGCAGGACATCGACGGCGAGGCGATGAAACGGTTGGCTCGGCGAGTCGAGCATGACCGGCTCGACAATGTCTCGATCATCCAGGGCGCGGCGGACGATCCACGGCTTCCGCCCAACAGCTTCGACCGGGTCATGCTGGTGCACATGTACCACGAAGTGACCGAGCCTTACGCGTTTTTGTGGCGGATGCGCGGGGCCCTGCGCGCAAATGGGCGGGCAAACGGGCGCGTGGTCGTGGTGGATCTCGACCGGCCGACCGACAGCCACGGCATCCCGCCCGCGCTGCTGTTCTGCGAATTCGAAAGCACGGGCTTTCGCCTGACGCAATTTATCCGTAAGCCCGAGATCATCGGGTATTACGCGGAATTCGAGGCGGCAGGCCAAAAGCCCGAGCCGTCCCAGATCAGACCGTGCCGCATTCAAGGTGGGCAGGTCGTGCGCGGCCAGAGCTCCTGATTAGCGGGCACATTGGCGAGGAAGTTATGTCACCATTCAACGGGCCAGCTTTCAAAGGCTTGAAGCCGATCCTTTACGGCGGACGCGAAGTCTGGCCACTGATCGAAGGCGGGAAGGGCGTGGCCGCGACCAACCACATGAGCTCGGGCGCCTGGGCGGCGGCGGGGGGGATCGGCACGGTCAGCGCGGTCAATGCCGATAGCTACGATGCCGAGGGCAGGATCGTGCCCCAGCTTTACGCGCAGCTCA